>JAIXTU010000166.1 GCA_027483785.1 Flavobacterium sp. | reverse complement strand
GATATCAGGAAGGCGAGCGCAGAAACAGCCGCGTTCGCGAGGTAGAAGAACCTGTATTTATGTTGAGCCATTATTGGAAAATAAACGATAAAAACAAACTGACTACAAACGTAATGCACCAGTTTGGAAAAATTGGTAACAGCCGTATCGATGCTGCAGAACAAGCTACAGGTATTGATGCAAACGGAAACAGTGTCGGATTCTTGTGGGAACCAACCTATTACAGGAACTTACCAAGCTACTATACCTCTCTTTGGAACTTAGATGACTATACTGATTTCCAAGGTGATGACCCGGCAAACGTTGCTTTAGCTAATCAAGCTCGACAAACGTTTTTAAACAACCGTCAAATTAACTGGGACGCTATTTACCGTGCAAACCGCAGTAGTGTTGACGGAAGAAGTAACTACATATTGTACGAAGATCGTACCGACGATAAATTATGGGTAGCCAATTCGATTTTGAGTTCGCAATTATCGGATAACATTGCACTGAACGCTGGTGTTTCATATAGAACACTACGTTCAGAAAATTTCCAAAATGTACTTGACCTTTTAGGAGGAACATACTTCGCAGATTACGACTTTTTCTTTACCGGTGATGCGGCTCAGCCCGATTTGAACAATCCGAACCGTAATGTAGGTGTTGGAGATCGATACGGATACAATTATATTCTGCGCGCAAACACTTTAGACGCATTCACTCAATTCCGATTTAATTATAGAAAAGTAGATTTCTATTTGGCACAATCGTTTACAGCAACGAACTACCAAAGAGAAGGACTTTACAGAAACGGTATTTATCCAAATAATTCTTTTGGAAAAAGCGAAAATGTTGATTTTGAAAACTTTGCATTCAAAGGAGGATTCACATGGAAATTAACTGGAAGAAACTTCATTAACTTCAATGGTGCGCACCTAACTAAGGCACCAACAATGAGAAATACCTTTTTCAATGCGCGTTTAAATAACAACGTGGTTGATAACATTCAAAGCGAGAATGTTTCCAGTATGGATTTGAGCTACATCCTAAGAACGCCAACGTTCAAACTTAAACTTACCGGATTCCTTACTAGAGTAAGAAATGCCACTACTAACACTTTCTTCTTCGCTGATGCTGTATTGGATGAAGGAGGAGAGGATGGCGCAGAATCGGCATTCGTTGCTCAAACCATGACCGGTGTGGCAAGAAGAAATATGGGCGTTGAGTTTGGTTCGGAATACCAAATTACATCAACGTTGAAAGCCACAGTTGCAGCGTCTTACGGCGAATACATTTTCGATAGCAATCCGAATCTTTTCTTAAATAGTGATTCCACCGCAGCTGAAAATGCCGATATTCTTACTCCGGTATCGTCTAGAGGTCAAGCTTTATTGAAGAATTACCGTCAGCCTGGTATGCCACAACAGGCCTATAGCTTTGGCTTAGAATACCGCGATCCGAAATTTTGGTGGATTGGTGCGAATGTGAACTATCTTGCAGATACGTATATCGATATTGCACCTTTATTGAGAACAAACGATTTTGTTACAAACTTCCAAGATCCGTTTAATTTGCCATTTCCAGAAGCTACACCAGAGCGTACACGAGAATTGTTAAAGCAGGAAAAATTCGATCCTTATACTTTAGTTAATCTTACAGGAGGTAAATCTTGGAGAATTAAAGGCAACACTTTCGGGTTTTTTGCATCTGTAAACAACGTGTTTGATGTAACGTATAAAACGGGCGGATTTGAACAACCGAGAAACTCAAATTTCCGTTTATTGAACCAAGACATATCTAGCGGAACTCCAGCATTCGGGAACCGTTATTTTTATGGTTTTGGAAGAACATATTTCATAAATTTATATATAAACTTTTAAGTAGTCTCAGATATGAAAACAGCATTTAAATTTTTAGCATTCGCTGGATTAAGCATTCTGGCAGGCGCTTGTACACAAGAAGACGATACTTCAATTCCAGATATCACTCCGGTGGTTGCTTTTGAAGACTTTTTGCACTCAGCAGATAATACGCTATTAACTATCGATGGTTGGCAAAATGTGGCAACAGCTGGAACTGTTTTGTGGAAACAACAAATTTATCAAGGGAACGGCTATGCGGAATTTAGCCCATTTCAATCGACTGATGCGAGTACTATTGGTTGGTTAATCAGCCCAGAGGTTGATTTAGATAAGCAAGAGGGTGAGATTTTAAGATTTCAAAGTTCACAAAGTTATGTGTCTTCTTCGCAAAATAAATTGGAGGTATTTTACTCAACGAATTACGACGGCACCAATATCGCAGCTGCTACTTGGACGCCTATCGTAGCGAATTTACCTACTCCAGACGCTACATTCTTTGAATTTCAAGATTCAGGGGAAATCAGCTTGAATGATGTAACTGGTAAAGTGCGTATAGCTTTTAAATATACCGGTTCCGGTTCAAACAGTGCTTTGGACGGATCATACCAAATAGATTCGTTTAGAGTGTACTACAATAATTAATAATTACGAAGATGAAATTACTAAAATATATAACCCTTGGTTTGTTTGCTGCAACAGTAAGTAGCTGCGTTAATGACGATTTTGCCGAGCCTTCTGCTGATTGTGCAGACAATGTTTTGACGGTTACTAAAACTGTTCAGGAGATTATTGATCAAGTGCCTCCAGTAGTAGATCCGGCTTTCCCTTACTCGGGAGATGATGTTATTGAAGCCTACGTAGTTTCAAGCGACGAAGGTGGAAATTTCTACAAAAGTATTTCGCTACAAACTAAAAAGGCTACGGGACAGCAGCCAGTTGCATTTAGTGTACCCGTAGATATCGTTGGTGCTTTCACTAATTATCCGGTGGGTATGAAAGTGTACATTAAAATGAAAGACCAATACACCGACATTTACAACGGTTCTATGCGTATCGGAAGTGCATTTCAGTTAAACTCAGGAGATTTTGCGGTAGGAAGAATTTCGATGTTTAATGTAGGAAAAGTGGTAGTTAAGTCGTGTACTATAGCACCAGAGAGTGAACTTGTGCGAACATTAACAATTCCTCAAGCGTTAAACGATGCTAACTTAAATACATTGATCGAGCTCGACGGTGTGCAATTTGTTGATGAAGTTGTTGGAAGATCTCTCTATGAAGCCGCAAACGACTTAGGTGGCGCAACTAATCATCTTCTACAAGATCGTAATAACAATAGAATCATTTTCAGAACATCAAGTTTTGCCTCTTTTGCGGGCGATATTGCCACTCAAAACAGCGGAAAAGTTCGTGGTATTTTAACAAAATTCGGTAGTGACTATCAATTCTTAGCTCGTACAACACGCGACATTATGTTAGACCAACCACGACTTGCGGTTGATTTAGCGCCAACACTAGTTGGAAGTCAATTGAATTTTGTGAACACTTTAAATGAAAATTTTGAGTCGTACACAACTACTTCGCCAGCTAACCGCTCTTTCCCTGCCTATGTTAACGATCCGTTTGCAGGATCAAGATATTGGGAAGTTCGAACTTTTGGAGGAAACAAGTACATCCAAATGTCTTCTTTTGGAGGAACGCCAGAGGATAATAGAACTCTATTTTACGTGCCCGTTAATTTTGGTACAGCAAACACTTTCTCTTTCCAATCGAAGGCAGGTTTTACGAACGGCGCAGTGTTAAAAGTTTATTACATAACAGCCGAAAATTATACTCCTGGCGCTATTGTAAATGATAGTAACTTAGTTGAAATTACTTCGAGCTTTACTATTTCTCAAGGTTTATCAAATGGCTATCCAGCAAATTTCACCAACAGCGGGAGCTACGCAATACCTGCTTCACTAACAGGAAACGGGTATTTTGTTTTTGAATACGTTGGCAGCGGATTGTCTGGCTTAACTACAACAATGCAGATAGATAATATCGTTATTAACTAAGAAAATTGTTTATTAGATTTTAAAAGCCACTCTTTCAATAGAGTGGCTTTTTTTATTGCATATTACAATAGATTCCATTTTCCTAATGTTATGCTTAAGAACTTTCTGTAATAAGTAGATTCATTAAGAAATATCATAAACCTTAGAATCTGTTTTTAGCTCTAGACGGGATACGTATTCCTCTCATTAGTGGAAGCTGACGCTGCAAGAATATTTTTTGATTTAAATCTAATTTTGCCTGTATAATTCTACTTAATAACGTAGTTACAAAGTAGTTCGTTTTTTGAAGTTTGAAATATGTAACCATGGCATATCTGGTCTTTCTGCAAAATCCCAAAAAAGAATTTCTACTTTGTATGCTTAAGTAATTGGTGCAATTGTTTAAAAAAGCTTTAGCTTAAATCTTTAATAAAACTCATCGCCAAATTGATTCGCGAAGAACATCATCGAATGTATGAGAACTCAAAAAAAAGTACAAGCGATTGGTATGATATACGCCCATGCCTATAGCAATACTTATTGTAAGTTTTTTATTAACGAAAAAACGGTAGTATAAAACATCTATTTGCTCGGTCTTCAAAAAAATTCGACTACATAAAAACAGAGCCGACAAAACAAACGCCACTATTCCAAAAAGATTGTAGTTAATGCTCTCAACCCAAGCACCCTCATACAAAGCAACGATCGATTTAGTAATCCCGCATCCTGGACAAGGAAGACCCGTTAACATTTTAAAAGGACAAAACGATTGCTGAGTTTGCAATTCACTGCTGCTGGAACTGAACATCAAAGCCAAAGGAACGCCTATAATCAAAATTGAAAATAGGGTAAAAACAAATAAATCGTTACGCTTGGTCGTATAGTTTGTTGACATCTCCTTGAACTATCATAGCTGCCACCATTGGCAATAAAAATCCGAGGACCAAAAGCAGGGCCGTATCATCTTTCTGCGGACGATTGCTTAGCTGATAAACTGCCGGTAAGCCGTCTTTTGCTAGGACGTAAAAGAAGTAAACATTAACTGGATAACAGCAACCTGCTAAAATAGCAACTGGTCCGGAAACTATTTCCCTTTTATTCGCGGCATTCATCACATCTCCAATTTTAATATTCCAATAAATTAGGTAAAGTCCACAAGTGATTATCCCGAGAATAAGTACTAGTAGTGGGTCTACTCTAAAAACAGGAATATCTGCGGGTAGTTGCTTTTTAGGTGTATTCCAAGGTTCTGTTGGGTGCGAATTTTCCATAACGTAAAAGAAACGAATTTAATGTTTTTTTAACAAATTTTAAAAAGATGTTGAATTTTTCTTCTCAATCTTGAAAATACCACCTTTATCAGAAAATACTTAGAGTCTAGTGTCGTCCACGCGTATAAAAGGCGCTTATTTTTGAAATTGCCATTTGTGCCATCTTTACTTCACTTTCGAAGCTCCAGCCGGCTATATGCGGAGTTAAAATGACATTGCTCGCGGTAGTTAGATATTGCAGATCTGCATCGGATTCCAGATTAAAATTAGCTTGAAAAGAAGTACTCTCGTACTCTAATACATCCAAACCAGCCCCCAGAACTTTCCCTTCTCTAAGTGCATTAACTAGAGCGTTAATTTCCAAAACAGAACCACGAGCAGCATTAAGCAACCAAATTGGCTTTTTAAAGGAATCAAAGAATTCTTTATTTGCTAAGTAACGCGTGAGTGGTGTTTGTGGGACATGTAGGCTTATAACATCCGCTTTCTGGTAAAGATCTGTAATATCTACTTGCTTATGATTGTACACCGCTTCTTTTGTAACGATATCATAAAATAAAACCTCACAATCGAATCCTTCTAATTTTCGTGCAAATGCGCTACCCATAACCCCGTATCCAATTATTCCAACCGTTTTTCCATCGATTTCATACCCGCGATTCGCTTCTCTCTGCCAGACTCCAGCACATACTTCTTTATCCGCCTTTTTAATCTTATTCATCAGATTTAGAAGTAAGCCCAGTGTGTGTTCACCTACGGCGTTTGCGTTTCCTTCCGGAGTAGCAATAACTTCAATTCCTTTTTCCCGACAATACTTGAGATCAATATTTTCAAGGCCGGCACCAATTCGGCAAATAAACTTCAAATTAGTGCCGGATTCCAAGAAAGTAGCATCTAATGGAAAGCGGCTTCGGATAACTATACCTTCATACGCATGTAGTTGTTTCTGAACTTCAGACCTAGGCAATTCATCAAGAAGTACGTTTTGAAAACCTAAAGCAATTAGTCCGGTTACCAAGCTAGGATGGTTCTTATCTATGTGAATGATTCGTTTCAAAGTTTCTTTTTTATCGAAGATACAGAAAACGCTGAATACGAGTGATAATTCGCAAATGATAAAACTATACTAAATTAAGGATAAACGTTACTATCGATGTAGTGCAGAAATTGCGGGATGGAATTGCCATCGCAGCGCTTTAAAGTTTACGCTAGCTTTCAGCTTTAGCTTCTTCCTCTTTCTTGCTGTGAACAGTAATTTCATTGGCAATGATTTCTGTAATATAGCGCCGGTTGCCTGCCGCATCTTCGTAAGATCTGGAACTCAGTTTTCCTTCAATTCCAATCTCTTTACCTTTCAAGACGTGCTGTTCGGCTAAATCAGCAAGTTTTCCGAAGGCTATAACACGATGCCAGCTCGTTTCTTCAACTTTATCACCAGTTCTATTAGTATAGCTCTCGTTGGTTGCTATGCTAATTGTAGCGATTTTTCGATTGCTGTCGAACGTTTTCACTTTTGCATCCGAACCTGCGTGTCCGCGTAGAATAACGCGATTTCTAATAATTGTTTCCATGGCTTCTCAATAAATGTTTTTGTTAATAAGAACAAATTTCTGTGTTTGATTTAAAACTACAATGCACGTTTCCGTGTTTAAACGTTTATAAACGTATAGCTATCTTGTTAACAATTAAATTTTTACGGTTTTTCCGTAACTGAATTTCAAATTACTGATTTACTTTTATGACCAAGTTAATATTATACGCCATGACAAAAAATTGTATTGTTTGCCAATCAAAATTTATTGGAAGAGACGGGAAAAAATTTTGTAGTGATGCTTGTCGTATCGAATATCATAACCAACTTAAAAGAACGGGTAATCGTTTTGTTAGGATGATTAACGAAAGACTGCGGAAGAATCACAGAATACTGTGTGAATTAAACTGTGAAGGAATCACTAAAACTAATCGTGCTAGTTTGGTGATCCGTGGGTTTGATTTTAACATCATTACCATGATAGAGAGGTGTTCCAACGGAGAAAATTACTTTTACATTTACGACCAAGGCTACAGGCTGTTCGATAATGAGCACTACTTACTTGTAAAAAAAGAATAACAATGAAAAAGCAGCTTTTAATTATTGGTTTTGGTTGGCTTGGGCAAAATTATGCCTTGGCCAACAAGCTTAATTTTGAAAGAATAATAGGAATTAAAAGAAGTACCAACTTGCGGTATCAATTTGATGCGAAAACAAACGTCCTAGCTTTAGACTTAGTTTATGATGATTTACCAACGACAATTTCTGAGGTGATGATGTCGTCAAGTCATATTGTAATCGCCCTGCCTCCGAGTTCAACAAAAATACCAGATGGCTATTTAATCTTACTTGAAAAATTGAAAAATACAATTGCACCAATGGGTCTTCAAACAATTTTTATTAGTTCGATCGGAGCTGGAAGCTTGAAGGGATCAGAACGCACTTTACTTTTAAAACAAGCAGAGTGTCTTTTTTCAGAAGATTCTTCTTTTAAAGTGTTGCGGTTTGGCGGACTAATAGGAGTTGATCGCCATCCTGTTACTTCTCTCGCCAGATCAAATACTGCTATTAACGGCGCTGATTTAGTGAATTTAATTTCAGTTGAAGATTGCTGTGGAACTATTGATTTTCTATTCAATCGTTTTGATATTCTACCAAATTTGCTAACTGCTGTTGCTCCGTATCACCCGACTAAATTTGAATACTACAAGAATTCTAGTAAGGCATATAAAGTGCCCAGTCCGCATTTTTATTTTGACTCGGAGGAACTAACACGCTATGAGTTTGTCAATAAGGTTGAAGATTTTGAGTATATGTGGATTAATACAAAATTACAAAGGCCGAATAACTAAGTTCGACCTTTGTAAAATCAGTTTTCAGCTCCCCCTTACTTCTTCACGATCAGGAATTCGCTACGTCTGTTAATGGCGTATTGTTCTTCGGTGCAGTTTTCTTTGCAATCGATTTTGGGTTCTGATTCTCCGAATCCTTTTCCGGCGATTCGGTTGCTGGCAATTCCTTTAGAGATGACGTATTGTACGGTTGCTTTGGCACGTCTGTCTGAGAGCTCTAAGTTGTATTTGTCGGTACCGCGGCTGTCGGTGTGTGCTTTGACCAAGATTTCCATATTCGGATTGGCTTTGAGCACTCCGACTAACTTATCGAGTTCGAAGGCGCCTTCTTTGGTAATGTTTGCCTTGTTGTATTCGAAGGTGATTTCATTGAGAATTACTTCGGTTTCGGTGATTTTCACTTCAATTGGTGCTAGAGGAGCTGCTAGGGTTACTTTTCCGTTTGGCGATTTAGCAATGGCAAACACACCGTTTTCAAAACCGTCTTGTGTGGCTTGAATGCCGTAGGCTTTGTTACACTCTACCGTGTAGGTTACCAAACCATTGGCATCGGCAGTTTGGGTTTGAATCGGGTTTTGTTTCTCATCGAGTATGGTTACCTGTGCTCCAGGGAGTGGATCGCCGGTTTTAAGATTGGTTACGGCAATCTGCGCCTCGACCGCACATAGGGGTTCGATCAGGTAAATGTCGTCGTTTCCGGTGCGGTTGCTGGAGATAAAACCTACATTTTTGCTGGCATTGAAGCTAAAGGCAAAGTCGTCTTTCTCGGAGTTTACGGGTTTTCCTAGGTTGGAAGCCGGTTCGTTTTTAGCTAAGTTGGCCACAAAGATATCGAGTCCGCCCAATCCGGTTCTGCCGTTCGAGGCGAAGTAGAGTAGGTTATCGGCGGTGATGAACGGAAACTGTTCGTTGCCTTCGGTGTTTACATTAGGTCCGAGGTTTTCGGGTGTCCCATACGTATCGCCGTTGATCGATACTCTCCAGATGTCGGTTCCCCCGATTGATCCGGGCATATCCGAGGAGAAGTACAGGGTTTTGCCGTCGGCACTTAAGGCCGGCGCGCTGGTGGAGTAGGTGTTGCTGTTGAAAGGCAGCGCGGTGATGTTCTCCCACTTCTCGCCATTTTTGGTGGCTCGAAACAAATTCACTTGTCCGAACTTGGCGTTGAGTTTTTTATCCTTTTCGAACTTTTTCTCTGCATGGCTATCGCGCGAGAAGAATAGGGTCTTCCCGTCGGCCGATAGCGTTACCGGACCGTCGTGCCATTTGGTATTCAAGTCGGTTTGCTCTTCAACTTTACCGAAGTTACCGTCGGTGGTGTAGGTAACGCGGTAGATGTCTAAGTAGGGTTCTTCGTTCCAGCCGTCGGTTCTTTTGGTTTTGTTTCGTGAACTCACAAAGTAGAGTTGACTCTCGTTGGAGAGAAAGCCGGCAAAGTCGGTCTTCTCGCTGTTGATTTTAATGGTTTTTACATTAAAAGCCTTTTGTTTGTCTAGTAGTTTAGACAAGTAGTTGGGATTCGACTTAAAGTTGGCTGCGCGCTGGTCGTTGGGTGCTTTCTGAGCAAAGACGGCCATTTGTTTGTTCGCTTCTTCGTACTTGCCGTTGGCTTTAAGCATTTGCGCGTACTTCCAATAGAATTCGGCATCTTGACTCTCTTTGGCTGCTAGTGCAAACCATTTCACGGCTTCGGCGCTGTTAAACACGTTGTAATAAGCCTCGGCTAGTTGGCGGTAAATGTAATTGTTGCCCTTTCCGTTATCTACCAATTTTTGGTACGCCTGAGCCGCTTCCACATACTCCAAGCGAGCAAACAATTTATCAGCGACCGCTGTTGTTTTGTTTTGCGCATTAGACCACAGGCTGCAAAGCAAGGCTAACAAGATTATTGACTGTTTCATCTTTAGATTTTGCATAGAAATTAGAAATAACGTGGAGATCGGGATATTTTCTTGGGGAAGTTCAAATCAAACAACATGATAATCTCGTGTGAGGAGGTCGTTGCTGTATTCAAATCCGAGATGATGTGATCGTAGGCATAACCGATACGCAAACTAGGGCTAATGGCAAAGTTTACCATAGCGCCCACGCTCTCATCCATACGGTAGGACGCACCGAGTTCAAAACGCTCGTTGAACAAGAAGTTGGTGTTCACATCAAAAGTCGTCGGTGAATTGAACGCCCCTTTAATCATGGTGAAGGGTTTAAACTTCAAATTCGGATTCAAATCAAATACGTACCCTCCGGTTAAGAAAAAGTGCTGGGTTTCGGTACCGTACTTCACCCCGTTGAAATCCAAGTGATTTGCCTTAAGAATGTTCGGCACCGAGAACGCTACATAGTACTTGTTGGTGTAATAGAAAAAGCCCGAACCGATGTTCAAATACACGTTATTGGTGTCTTCGCTAAAGGCATCGTCGGTAGGAACCGGTAACGTTTGAGCAATATCGCTAAAGAGCCCCACCCGTTGAAAGGTAGCACCGGCCTTCAATCCCAAAGCCAAGCGGTGTTCGCCACCCAAATTCAAGGTGTAGGAAAAGTCGGCATAGGCATTTTGTTCGTTAACCGGACCAATACGATCGGAGATCAACGACAAACCAATACCCACATTCTTCCCAGCAGGGGTACTGCCCGAGAAGGTAAAAGTCTCGGGAGCACCATCTATATTGACCCACTGCTTGCGGTAGAGCAATCCAAAAGATAAATTCTCCTTGGAGCCCGCATAAGCCGGGTTGATTACGTTCATGTTATACATGTACTGCGTATAGTGCGGGTCTTGCTGCGCCCAAAAATCAGGCACAAGTGCAAAAAGCATCAAAGCAGCTAAACAGAGTTTCTTCAT
>JAIXTU010000412.1 GCA_027483785.1 Flavobacterium sp. | reverse complement strand
TAAATAAACGAGCTTTCGAGTTCGTGCTGCAAATAGCTGTCCGGATTGTATTGAAATCCTTTCTCCAGACGTCGTTTCGCATATAATTGAATCAAATTAAACGCAATGTGTTTTACGCGCGCTTTGGTTTTTTGCTTGAGCGTTTTCCAAGCATTCGAACCCAGCTTGTATATTTTGGGAACCGCACCGTCTTTACCATTGAATTTCGAAATTTTGTGCAGTGCGTGTATGCTAACGTACACAATGTCGTTGTCGGCATAAACCAATTTTATGGCTTCTTGTGTGCGACCGTCGACTTGAATTTTCTGCAATCCACCAAATTTTCCGATTCCGTGGTCGATGTGCGTCACGTAGTCGCCGATGGTTAAGCCGTTGAGTTCTTTAAACGAAATGGCTTGCTTTTTGGCGTAACCGTTTTTGATGTGAAAACGGTGGTAGCGTTCGAAAATCTGGTGATCGGTGTAGAGTGCAATTCCGGCGTCGTTATCGATAAATCCGGCGTGTAGCGGTAAGGTTACGGCTTGGTATTGTTCGTGAATATCATCTGCCGGTTCGCTAATGCTTTCGAAAATATCGTAAAAACGTTTGGCTTGCTGTTCGTTTGCGGAACATAAGAAATTTCGGATGTTTTTACTGCGATTGACAGACAGGTTTTCGAGCAGCAAATCGAATTGCTTGTTAAAAGAGGGTTGAGGCGTTTGGTTGAAAGAAATAATCGGACTTTCGAAATACGCGCGACTTCCCATTTCAATAAGTTCAAAACGTTCGGCATCTTGCAGGAATTGTTTGCCTTCGAGAAACAGTGCTGCGGGCGGCGCATGTTTGGTTTCCGATTGTAGGTTTTGGAAAGCGGTTTCGGCCTTACGGAAAAGCTGGTCGAGTTTGTCGGCAATTTGTTGGGTGTCGAGTAAAACGAGCGTGGTTTGTGGACTGATATAACTTAGAAACGGCGTTCGATTTTCCTCAAAAAACCGATTTTCAATGTTTGGAATAACGCTAATTTTCTTTTGTCTTTCGACAGAAAGTTGCGTTTCAACATCGAAAGAGCGAATGGATTCGACTTCGTTTCCAAAGAATTCGATGCGATACGGATGGTCGTTGCTGAATGAAAACACGTCGAGTATTCCGCCACGGACCGAAAACTCGCCGGGTTCGGCAATAAAATCAACGCGTTTGAATTCGTATTCAAAAAGAACTTCATTGATAAAGTCGAGCGAAATCTTGTCGCCAACTGCAATTTTTAAGGTGTTTTTATCGAGATCTTTTTTGGTCACGACACGCTCGAACAAAGCTTCCGGATACGACACCATAACGGGAGGTCGTTTCCGAGAGTTGATTCGGTTGAGGACTTCGGCGCGCAGTAAAACGTTGGCGTTGTCGATCTCCTCAATTTTGTACGGATTTTTGTACGATTCGGGATAAAACAGCACATCGTCGGCGCTGTGAAGCTGCTCCAAATCGTTTAATAAGAAAGCCGCATGTTCTTTATCGGTTGCCAACAACAGCAACGGTCGTTCGGTTTGCTGCGCGATTCGTTGAACCAAAAGAGAAACGCCCGAACCAACGAGATTCTTAACGTGCAGTTTGTGTTGTTTCTCCGAAAGGGCAGTGAGTACTGCTTTAACGGGAGTAGCATTTTCGAAACGTGTAAAAAACGGAAAATGTTGTGCCATTTTATCTGATCACCGGTGTGGCTTTAATCGCTCGAGTAGTATCCAACATACGCAGCATATCTGCTTCACCCTTTTCAATGGGAACGAGCTCACGTTGTGCAATTTCGGTAAATTGGGTATTTAGACCACTCATTGCCGTGTTGATTTCGGAAAACAAAGGTTTAATACGTTCTATAGGTGGTTGTTGTACAGAAAGATACATGTCGAGCATACGTACAGAGGCAACTACTGCCGCGATCCGACTTTTGATTTCTGGAGTAGCAAATTTCGGTGGAATATTGTTTTGCAATAGAGCGGCTCGAGTAGCCAATTTTGTAGCTTTTTTTTGGAAAGCACTTAATGAACTTACTGGTTTTGAGGTGAGCTCGGAAATAAACAGATTCCAATCGGCCCAAGTTCGAAGCTGCTCTTGAACCAACGGGCTAGGCGTTAATACGGTAAAATTCCAGGCGCTGTTGAGCTGCTTGAAAAATGCTTCTTGCCGTGCAGCATCTTTTTGCGTAGCTACCCGGCGTTGCGCATCGTTGTCGTTGCAAGCAGTAAGCAGCAAAAAAAAAAAAAAAAGGATTATGAGTTGTTTCACATCTAAACTTTCGACAAAAGTAGCGTATTTACTAAAGTTCTGAAATCGGAATTTTTGTTAAAGAAAGCTTATTTAAATTCTGTATGCGTTTTGTGTTTAAGTTGATGAAAAACAGCAGGTTAATTTTGACTTTATTTGTTTAGAGGTTTTAATCGTGGTTATTTGGCAGCTAAACGAAAACGTTATCTTTGTCGCAAAACAGCAACCATGAGTAGGAAAGTATTGATCATAGGTGCCTGCGGACAAATAGGCACGGAGTTAACCAAGCAGTTACGAAGCAAGTACGGAGTTTCAAATGTAATTGCCTCAGACATCCGAAAAATGGATAATGAAGTAGTTAACGACGGCATTTTTGAAGTGGTTAACGCCTTAGACTACAATCAAATTGAACACCTTATCGAGAAATATCAGGTCGACGATGTGTACCTCATGGCGGCATTGCTTTCGGCTACGGCCGAGAAAAATCCAGCTTTTGCTTGGGATTTAAATATGAATTCGCTCTTTCATGTGTTGAATTTGGCGAAAGCGAAGAAGTTTAAACGTTTGTTTTGGCCTTCGAGTATTGCGGTTTTTGGTCCATCGACACCCAAAAATAACACGCCACAATACACCATTATGGAGCCGAGCACGGTTTACGGAATCAGTAAGCAATCGGGCGAACGTTGGTGTGAGTACTACCACAAGTTATATCAGGTTGATGTGCGCAGCGTACGTTATCCCGGATTAATTAGCTATACCTCGCCTCCGGGTGGTGGAACTACCGATTATGCCGTGGAAATCTTCCACGAAGCATTAGCAAATCAATCGTACGAGTGTTTTCTAAAAGCCGACACAGCATTGCCCATGATGTATATGTCGGATGCGATTCGCGCAACGATTCAAATCATGGAAGCCGAGCCTGAGACGATTAAAATTCGATCATCATACAATTTGGCGGCAGTTAGTTTTACTCCGGAAGAAATTTCGGGATCAATCAGCAAACACATTCCAGACTTTAAAATGTCGTATAAGCCAGATTTTCGACAAGCGATAGCCGACAGCTGGCCCGCAAGCATCGACGATACCTATGCCCGCAATGATTGGGGTTGGCAGCACGAATATGATTTGGAGCAAATAACGCAAACGATGCTCGACGGATTGCGGAAGTAAATCGGCTTTTCAAGTTAAATTGCGGTAAAATATTTTATAGGTGCTAACCTAAGGTAAACAATCAGCGCAGGTTTTTCGAACGCATTTTTTTGTTTTTGGGCAGCTTTTCCGGCTTTCGGCTGTATCTTTTCGCTCTGCTTCGCGCCGCAAAAAGGATGCCGCCTCTATCCGGGCTGCGGGTGTCGTTACCGAAAAAGCGTTTCCAATAATTTTTTGAGTTAGCGATTTGGAAATTTTTTTGGGGCTTAAAGTGAGGAAATTTTGGGCGGCACGTTACTTTTTCTCAAGAACTCGTTGCTTCGCTGAGTTTAAATTCGGCACCAGCGATATGATTTTAATTCGAGTTCAGGTTTGTTATCAAAGCTGCTTTTATTCTTTTATCTTTGGGTAATTATAACCTAGTTAACAGTCATGTACACTACTTTTCACTTGGCATCGGCAGAAGATTTAACCACTGACATTCTAGAAGCAATAAAAGTTGCCTACAAATCAAAGGCAATTACCATCATAGTTGAGGAAAATACAAGTGCTGTTGAACTTACTGCCGACATGAAAGCGATTTTAGACACACGTTTAGAAGAAGATGAAAGTACCTATCTATCGGCCGAAGAGTCGGTAAATAAGCTGGTGAAAAAGTATGGCTTATAGGATTCTTGTTTCGCCACGTGCTCAAAAAGAAATTGAAAATGCAATCGACTATTATGCTTTGAATAGTACCGTTGCTTCGAGAAAATTTATTGCTTCTGTTGCCACAGCCTATCAGATATTGAGCGAAGTCCCTTTTTTTACCATGCGTTATAAAGACATTCGCTCCTTTAAAATCAAGTATTTTCCCTATAGTTTATATTTTGTAGTCTACGAAGAGCGAAAAGTGGTTCGCGTTCTATCTTGTTTTCACAACAAACGAAATCCCGACAAAAGACCCGAAAATGGATAAGCAAATGACAGGTTTTTATTCCGCGAATCCCCAGAAAAAGGACGCCGCCACTATCCAGGCTGCGGGTGTCGTTACCGAAAAAGCGTTACCAATAATTTTTTGAGTTAGCGATTTGGAAATTTTTGGTGGCAATGGATTAGTTCATTTTATGGTAACCTGCATTTATTCTAAAATTTCATTAAACACACGATCCCGGTAACGTCTCCCCGCAGCGCGGATAGCAGCGGAAAACCCGTAAAGCAGCGTGGGCTTATTTGGCGTGTTTTGGCTGGCGACCAAAGAAGCCAAGCCAAAGCGCTGCCAAATGCCTGCGATGCTGCGGATTTGGAGCAAATAGCCGCAATTGCTGCCCAAAAAATAAAAACACAGCAAAAAATGGCTAACATTGCATATGAAACTTTGGAAAATTCTTTTACTGTGTGTGTCGTGCGTATTCGGACAAACGAACGATAGCCCGAAACAAAAAGTAGACGCCGTACTAAACCAGTGGCACGAAGCAGCCGCAACCGCCAATTGGAAACAATACGAAGCGCTTATGGGTGCCGACTTCCATTTCATTGGAACCGATGCTACCGAAAATTGGAACCGACAAGCGTTTGCCGACTTCGCAAAACCGTATTTTGACCGCGGAAAAGGCTGGAAATACACACCACTCGAACGAAACATTTATTTCAACAAACAAAAAAATATCGCCTGGTTCGACGAACTGCTCGACTCTAACCTAGGCGTTTGCCGCGGATCCGGAATCCTCATTCTAACCAAAGGAAAATGGCTGTTCTCCCAATATGTACTTTCGATGACCGTACCAAACGATCATGCCGATACTGTCGTTAAACTCAAACAAAACGACGATTCTTTATTTAAAACCAAACTAAATAACAAGTCGGTAAATCCAAAATAAACCAACACTCGTAAATAACCGTAATCGCACCATTAAAGCATACGGTTATGAAACGAAACGTCAAAAGAATTCTAGTTGCAGCGGGCTCCATTTTTATGCTGCTGTTTTTGGTATTGGTGATACACATTGCTACCGCCAAACCCGTTACCATTGAACTCGCTACGTGGCAAGTGAGTCGCTTCGACTTTAAACAACCTATCGATTCCATCACCGCCAAAAAAATCGAATACGACTTGTCGGCCATTGCGGGTGTCAAAGGCGATATACTCGTAAAAAACAATGTCGTGGTTTTTTTCCACGACAACACGGTTACCAACAACCAAAAGGTGTTCGACGCTTTTACGGCTAAAGGCTACAAAGACGTTAGCGTTTTTACGGTTCCTGCCGCTTTGGCAAACAAAAAAGTTTGTCCGGCGATGAAGCAAGATGGTTTTGCCTACCATTTCTCAAAAGGCATTCAGCGAATTTTTAATTAACTTAAATAACTTGAACTATGAAAAGGAATCTTAAATTTCTAGCACTGCTGCTATTGAGCGGCGCACCATTATTTGTTTCGTGTAGTGATTCAGACAACAATGAGCCGCTAGCAGAAGCCAGCATTTACGACCGTCTCGGCGGCGATGCGATGGTACAAGATCCAGACGCAGCAAACGGCGTGATGATTGAAGCCGGACGTTTAGCGTACCGCAAAGTAGTAGGTAAAACCGTACAACTTATTGTAGCCGACATTCAAGCGGGTGCACAAGGAAACTTAGCAGAGCACTTTGCTCCATTGTTAGCCGAAGTTGGTGCTGGAAACACTACCAATTTGGCCGTTTTACAAGATAATTTGGTAGATTTCTTCTCGTTCAACACAGGAGGAACAAATCCGGTAAACACGTATTCGGGACTCGATATGGTAGCAGCGCACGATCCGGCGCAAAACCCACGTATGGGAACAACATCATCTAACGCCGATTACGACAAATTCGTAGGTTATGTAGGTGCCGCAGCTATTGAAAACGGCGTGCCTGCGAATTCAGACTTATTTAACGATGTCGTAGTAGTTTTGGAATCGCTTAGAGACCCAATCGTACAAGAATAATAACGGGTAGTAGCGTTATTTACCGACCGTCTGTTCAGCTTTTTGAACAGGCGGTTTTTATTTTGAACCAGATTATGTTTTGCCGTTGGTGAGCCTTTTTTATTCGAGAAATGAAACGAGCAAGTCTAGCCGCAACAGTCTTTTCCTTTCTTTTTTGGAAAGAAAAACGTACGCACCAAGTAAACGAGTGCTAAAACTAAAGCGGATATAGCAACAATTTCTTGCATTAGCTGGCTATTTCGTGAACCACAAAGGCAATACTGTATGCCAGTAGCGTCATAATTACCAACTGCAGTAAAGGCCATTTCCAGCTGTTGGTTTCGCGCTTGGTTATTGCTAAAGTCGAAACGCACTGCATGGCAAAGGCGTAAAACATCAGAATCGATAGTCCGGTTCCTAAATCAAAAATGGGCTTTCCGGTTTTTACATCCGTTTGGGCGCGCATCTTTTGTTTGATGGTTTCTTCATCCTCGGTTCCGCCTACGCTGTAAATGGTTGCTAAGGTTCCCACAAACACCTCACGCGCTGCAAATGAGGTAAGTATGGCGATACCAATCTTCCAGTCATAACCCAAAGGTTTAATTACGGGTTCGATACCGCGACCTAAACGCCCAATGTACGATTCTTCCAAACGTGCCGCAGCAACAGCTTGTTCGTAAGTGCCTCCGTTTGCGTATTCTTGTTCGGTAGTTACGCGTGCGCCAGCCTCATCCATATTTTCGCCCGGTCCGTAACTCGCCAAAAACCACAGAATGATCGAAATAGCTAAAATGATTTTTCCTGCGCCAAGAACAAAAGCTTTTGTTTTTTCTACTACCGTGATTCCAATGTTCTGCGGAAGCGGCCATTTGTAATCGGGCATTTCGATAACAAAATACTGTTTGGTTTTTAGTTTGATGATCTTGTTTAGAATCGTTGCCGCCAAAATTGCCATTGCAAAACCAATCAGATACATGCCCATGAGCACCAACGCTTGCATCGAAATAAAACCCAAAAGCATCGTATTCGGAATTACTAACGAAATAATAATGGAATACACCGGTAAGCGTGCCGAACAAGTGGTAAAAGGCGTTACTAAAATGGTAATCAGGCGTTCTTTCCAATTTTCGATGTTTCGCGCTGCCATAATTGCTGGAATGGCACAGGCAGTTCCCGAAATTAACGGAACGACACTTTTTCCCGAAAGGCCAAAGCGACGCATGATACGATCCATCAAAAACACCACGCGACTCATATAGCCCGATTCTTCCAAGATGGATATAAACAAAAACAAAAAGGCAATTTGTGGAATAAAAATTACGATACCGCCAATGCCGGGAATAACGCCATCGGCAAGGAGTTCGCGCAGCATTCCTTCTGCCATGTGGTTTTTGGTATATTCCGATAGCGAGGCAAAAGCAGCGTCTATAGCATCCATTGGGATACTCGACCAACTGAAAATGGCGTTAAAAATGAGCAATAAGATAGCTGCAAAAATCAGGTAGCCGAAAATGCGGTGTGTAAAAATCCGGTCGAGCTTGTAACGCCAATCGGTTGCCTGAGAAACATCGATTTTTTGGGCAGATTTAAGTACGTTGTTTATAAACTGATACCGTTTGATAACTTCTTTTTGCTGCAAGCGTTTCACATCGGAAGCTGTTGCGGAAAATTGTTTTGGAGAAGGAGCTTGGTCGGCAAGTTTGTAATGATCTGAAGCTAAAAACAACCAACTTTTATACAGATTGCGTTCGGGAGCGGCTTGTTCGACCGTTTTAAAGAAACTCTCATCTACCGTTCGGATGTCGATAATCGGATTCCGCGAAAGTTTATCTCGCTCTGCAATAAGTGTCTTTAGTTCTTTTATTCCGGTATTCTTCCGACTCGAAATCAATGCAATCTTAGTATCCAGTGCGGTTTCCAAAGCTGAAATATCGAGTGAAATACCGCGTTTTTGCATTCGGTCGGCCATATTTATGGCGAGAATAACGGGCAAATTCAGG
The DNA here is from genome assembly GCA_027483785.1 of Flavobacterium sp. GTDB lineage: Bacteria > Bacteroidota > Bacteroidia > Flavobacteriales > Flavobacteriaceae > Flavobacterium. Next base: position 1,367 of record JAIXTU010000412.1, on the reverse strand, counting down.
TCTTTTATTTGGGTGAAGAGCAGCAAGTTACGCTTCAGATTTTCTACTTCGGTAACAACCACAACTACATCGGGAAAATCCTTGTCATTCGGATTGAGAAGTAAATCGGTCACCACACTTTCATCTAAACTACTAGCGTTGAGCGAGTACGTTCCGGGTAAGTCGAGTACCGCCACTTTTTGTCCGTCAGCCAATTGCGTGTAACCCAATTTTCGATCCACGGTAACGCCGGGGTAGTTTCCTGTTTGTTGGTTTAATCCAGTAAGCTTATTGAAAAGTGACGTTTTTCCCGTATTCGGATTGCCGATAAGCGCCACTTTTAGTAGTTTTTTACTCATGGCTTTGCGAGATTACTTCGGACACTTCGATTTGAGCGGCTAATTCCTTACGAATGGCCACATAACTTCCTGATATTTCGAAGAGATACGGATCGCCCAAAGGCGCAATTTGAATGAGTTTTACCTCAGCTCCGGCAATGAGCCCCATTTCAATGAGTTTTAAAGGAACATTGTCCGAATTAAAATCGATAACAACAGCCGATTGCGATAGCGGTAAGTTTTGCAGAGTTGGCAACGTTATTTAGAATTAGAAAAAACAAAATTAGGTATTAATAAGCGAGAAAGTTTTAAAAATATCATAAGAAGCAAATAAGACTTGCGGTGGTATTAAATAAACAGTTTGAATAGAAAAGGTTTAGAGTTAGAAATTAGCGGTCTTAATTAAGCTATCGATTTTTTAGATAGTACAGTGGCCGAAATTGTTTTTTAAACTTCAAGAAAAGAATAACCAACAAACATACCATTCTCCTGAAAAAAACATTACGGAAAAACCGTAATGGCTGTTTTATTTTTAAACAAATAACGGTTGAAATTAAAAAGGTATAAATTGTTTATTTTTTTATAACGGTTATATTTTTTAATTACTTTTATAGGCAACTTAAAACCATAATTATGAATCAGTTATTTACCCCCCTCGGCTGGCAAATGCATTTTGTTTGGCTTGGCATCAAAGAGTTTTCTAAAAGATTTTTAGAGTGGAGGAGAAGTGTGTGCAATCGAGCGCCGCTATATTTAGTTCTCTTTTGTGTAGGCGTGAGTTTTTTTATGGAATCTTGTTCTAGCGAAGAATCAGTATTACAGGAAGAAAAAGCGTCGGCAGTAAAGTTAGAAACGGTGTCGTTTTCTGAATTAGCTAAAAACCGCAGTGCTTTGAATGCCTTCCAGAAATTTAAGGCGAAAATTGATTCGGAAAACATGCAAGCAAGAGGTGTATTGCTGTATGGCGTTAGGGTTGACACGTCAAAGATTTATTACACCGAAAAAGGAGATTTGAAATCGTACACTTTTGAAATCGTTGATTTTTCATCG
>JAIXTU010000107.1 GCA_027483785.1 Flavobacterium sp. | reverse complement strand
TGAAACCAATGATTTTAAAAGACATTGCCGATTTGGTAGGTCTCGATATTTCAACCGTTTCGCGCGTGGCAAACAGCAAATACGTGGAAACGCCTTACGGAACCAAACTCATTAAAGAGTTTTTCTCCGAAGCCATGAAAAACGATCAAGGTGAAGACGTTTCGACCATCGAAATCAAAAAGATTTTGCAAGACGTTATCAGCGAAGAAGACAAACACAAACCGCTGCCCGACGATCAATTAGCCGAAATTCTCAAAGAACGCGGCTATCCTATTGCGCGCCGAACCATTGCAAAATACCGCGAACAACTCGACATTCCCGTGGCGCGTATGCGTAAGAAAATGTAATGAATCAGCAGCTAGAAAAAGCACTTCGCAACATCCTAATCGGATTTTCATACGTGTTCCATCCGCTGTTTACGCCGCTGTTTGCCGTTGCTTTCTACGATTTTTTTATTGGCATCACTTATCCTGCCGAGGCTAAACACCTGTTTTACATTCAAATAATATTGGTTACGGTACTTATTCCGCTAACCGTTTATTTCTTGCTGCGATCCTACAAAAAAGTAGAGTCAATTATGTTGGCCAATGTCAACCAGCGTAAAATGCCTCTTGCCATTCATGGTTTATTGGTATTTATTTTATTGAAAAATACGGTTTCGGTCGAGTTTGGTTTACCGTTGTATTACTTTTTCTTAGGAACTTTAATCAGTACGCTGTTGGCGCTAATAGCCACTTTTCTCGAATTAAAAGTATCGCTGCACCTTACTGCTACAAGCGGTCTGGCAACTTTCGCGGTAGTAACCTCGCTATTTTTTCAGGTAAACTTGTTGCCGGTAATTGTACTACTCATCTTTTCCGTCGGCGCGGTAGCCACGTCGCGATTGCTTATGAAAGCACACACACCGAGCGAATTACTTGCAGGTTTTATAGTCGGAACGGCGCCGCAATTGCTTTTATTGCTTTGGTTTTAAGCACAATAACTTAGCGTTTCTACAAAATATAAAACATCAAACCTAAGTTTAAGGTCGTTAAATCAATGCGCTTCCCATCAATACTTGCGTTACGTAGCAAAGGTTGTGCGCCGTAGTACGCGTAAAAATTCCACGTATTATAGCCCGCCGAGAGGTACGGACCAAATTGCCACTTTCGAAAATCCGGATTATTGATAACCGTAACCGTTTCATTTCCAATAAATTTTGTTTTCGAGAAAACCAAATACGAGGCTTTCACACCAGCGTAAAATCGCCAAAATTTATGCGACTCTGGTGTTGAATTCCGAAACCGAATTTCGAGCGGAAACTCCAATAAAACTTGTTCTAATTTGTTCCGATCGTAATTTACGTCCTGCAAAATCACATAGTTTCGCATGCCATTAAACTCAGTCACCTGCAAATCGTGGTGGTATTTGTTGTACGAAATGCCCATACCGGCGGCTACAGCAAACGTTCGCTTTTTGTTCAGTGGGAAATCGCGCAGAAAACCGCCGCCAAAACCGGGCGAAACACCGTTTTGCGAATATCCGTTTGGCGTTTGTCTCACTAAATTGTAGGTAATACGCAGGTAAAATTGGTCTTCGCGGTACAGCGAATCAACTTTCGAATAAAATGTAGTGTCGGCAACCGTCGTGGGAAGATCCTGCGCGGCTGAGAGAACATTGCAAAAAATAAGAAACAAAAAATATCGAAGTCGCATATATCACATTTTGAACTGTTACTCAGATATTTTCCAGTTTTAAAATCCACTCATTAAAATGCAAACATTTCTCTCGTAATGATTGCAATCCAATATCCGCTGCTACTAATGGACCCACTTGAGCTTTTTGTGAACTGTAATTTGGTAGGTATCGAATTATCCGCTTTGAAGGAGATGTACTTGGTTGTTCATTTATCTCCTCTGGATTAATGCCTTGAATATCACGTTTCAGATTATTGATCCCTAAGTGCGCTTCAGGATACATACTAAGCAATCTGTCTGGTTCTACCATTAATAGCGTTTCAAATTCATGTAATTGAACGTAAGGAATAAAATTTGAATTATTTATGTCTTGACTAATCGCGGCTTCCAAAGAAGTAATTTTATCATACGGGTTTATGATATTTTGTAATTGCGCAGTATATGGACTGAATGAATCTTTAGGGAATGCATACAAATCAATAAATGTAGTATACCATGTATTAGCTCTTCCTTTGTCAGACTGTATCCATCTAAGAATATCATTTTTGAGTTTAATGTATTTGAGTAATCCTCCTTTCGCAGGTTTATTATTGATTCTATCCCAACCCGTTTCAATCTTACGTACAGATATGAATTTGTCTAAGGGAGCAAAATGCTTAACAAGAACATCGTTTACAAATGCTTCTTCGGAACTACCTTCCGCAATTATATTTATAAATTTCATGGCCGCCCTCCAATTATATTCTTCTCCCAAATCATGCCAGTTGAAAACTCCTCTAAATAAGCGATTAGACTTTCAGAATCGGGTCTGTGGTATTCCGAACTTCTTCCTTTGCGATCTATAACAACTAAATCTTCCAATTCAAAATTATTTACCATACTAATCGATTGTGTCGCAACAAATACCTGACAATGTGATGAAGCCGCCTTTATTAAGCCAGCTACTGCATCAATAGCGCTAGGATGTAATCCCAGTTCAGGTTCGTCTAAAAACAGTACAGTTGGTAAATCTTTTGGATTTTGCGCCAATAAACCAATAAGTGCTATCGTTCTAAGCATACCATCCGACGCTTGACCCGCATTAAATACTTTATTTGTTCCTTTTTCCCTCCATCGGAGCAAAATTTTTCCAAATTCTGGATAGAAATCAAAATCGTCAAAAAATGGCAGAACAAGTCGTGTAAACTTTACAATTCGAAAGTAATAAGGTCGATCTTCATTTTGTATTCGATATAAAAAGCTTCCTAAATTTTCACCATTTTGTCGAAGCCATCTACCATCTGCTTGTGGCCACTTTAAGCGCATAGGTGCGGTGTCACTAGTATTGTGAAATTGATATACTATAAGCTTCCTTAATAGATTTAAAATTGTTCTTGCAGAATCGTTGTCTGCCTCGGGAAGCTTTGCTTCTTTATGACCAACGCCGCAACTCGACCAATCTCGCTTTCCATCGATACGCTTAGCAGAGTAGCGGTATTTTTCTTCTTTAAAAACTAAATTATCAGGCTTAGCAAACATCAAACTGAATTGATATTCATTGTAGCCGGATTTAGTTTCAATTTCAATATGTGCATTAATACTTTTGGTAACATCCGCACCATCATGTAAAATATCGTTGGCACCTCCTAAAAAAGCCACATGCTCTTGTAATTTACCATCCGAGTTCAGCATCCAACTCAAAAATTTAAAAAATGAAATAAAATTGCTTTTTCCAGCACCATTTGCACCAATTAAAATATTTAAAGAGGATGGTTCAAAACTGCTAATTTGATTAATTGTTTTAAACCCTTCAATGCTAAAAGATTTTAGTCGTATTTCTGACATATCTTTTTTCTATTAACCAAGTTGAATAAGCTTTTAGCGAAGGTATTACATTTTGAGTTATAGCAATATTATAAGGAGTAAAAATATATTCATCATTTTTGATTGCTTTGGGCAACTGCCCGGCAAACGTTCGCTGGAAATACTTGTGCCGGGCACCGCGCTTTCCAAGTCAAGGTGCGCTTAAAAAACAACAACAGCTACACGTCTTTTAGCTTCCGTTGGTCGCTAAATTCCGACTGCTGTTGTACGTTTTTTTACGCGCACGCTTGCTTTTCCAATCGCTGTTGCAGAAAATCCGTGTTCACGTGCGTGCATAAAAAAACTGCGAAGTCGATTCGCAGTTTTTTAAAAATATCTTTAAAATTTATTCGCCCAAAAACGGATAGCGGTAGTCTTCCGGTGTTACAAACGTTTCTTTTATCGTTCGAGCCGAAACCCAACGCAATAAGTTCATCGCCGATCCGGCTTTGTCGTTTGTTCCCGATGCGCGTGCACCACCAAACGGCTGCATACCCACAACCGCGCCCGTTGGCTTGTCGTTAATGTAAAAGTTTCCAGCCGAATTTTTCAAAGCCGTTGTCGCTTCTGCAATAGCATAACGATCGGCACTAAAAATAGCCCCCGTAAGTGCGTATTCGCTGGTAGTATCCACCAAGTGCAGCATTTTGTTCCACTCGGCATCTTCGTACACATACAAAGTAATCACCGGACCAAAAAGTTCGGTTTCCATCGTTTCGTACTTGGGGTTGGTTGTTAAAATAACCGTTGGCGCAATAAAATACCCAACCGATTTATCGTACGTACCGCCGTAAATAATTTCGGCATCCGTTGCCGTGCGTGCTTTCTCGATGTAGCTCACTAATTTATCAAACGAGCCTTCGTGAATAACCGCAGTAATAAAGTTGCTAAAATCTTGCGGCGATCCCATTTTTAACGTTGCTAATTCTTTTCCGAGTAAATCGTTAATAGCCGGCCACAAACTCTTTGGCAAATACGCCCGCGAGGCAGCCGAACATTTTTGTCCTTGAAACTCGAATGCACCGCGAATAATTCCGGCAACAACTTGCTTCACGTTAGCCGACGGATGCGCAACAATAAAATCTTTTCCACCGGTTTCGCCTACAATGCGCGGATACGTTTTATACTTGTAAATGTTGGTTCCAATCGTATTCCAAATATCCTTGAAAACGTGCGTTGATCCGGTAAAGTGCACACCGGCAAAATCAGCGTGATTAAAAATAGTTTCGCTAATCATTTGCGCATCGCCAAACACCACGTTAATGACACCATCGGGAACGCCTGCTTCTTGAAACACGTCCAATATCACTTTCGCCGAAAAAACCTGACTGTCGCTCGGTTTCCAAACCACGGTATTTCCCATTAAGGCGGCGCTTGCAGGCAAATTCGCAGCAATAGCCGTAAAGTTAAAAGGCGTGATGGCATATACAAATCCTTCCAACGGACGGTATTCTACACGATTCCAAACTCCGGAATCCGATTTCGGTTGGTCGGCGTAAATCTGCGTCATAAACGCCACGTTGTAACGTAAAAAGTCGATTAACTCGCACGCAGCATCAATTTCCGCTTGGAAAATGTTTTTCGATTGTGCAATCATCGTAGCCGCATTGATTTTAGCTCGATACGGACCCGCGGTAAGCTCGGCTGCTTTTAAAAAGATGGCAGCGCGTTGTTCCCAAGCCAAATTTTCCCAAGCTGCTTTGGCGTGTAAAGCCGCATCGATAGCTGCCTCAACATGCGATTTCTCAGCCAAATGATAGGTTCCTACAACGTGTTGGTGGTTGTGTGGTGCGGTCATTTTTCGGGTATTTCCCGTTTTAATACGTTCGCTACCAATGTACAAAGGCACATCTATAGGGTTGTTCCACAAGGTTTCGTAAGCTTGCAATACAGCTTCTTTTTCCGGGCTACCCGGTTTATACGACTTTACCGGTTCGTTTACCGGAGTAGGCACAGAGAAAAATCCTTTTAACATGAGGTGTTGTGGTATTTAGGTTCTTGAAAACGTTTTCGTAAATGTGCTGCAAAGGTATAAAGGTGCGGGCGATAATTAAAATGAGAGTGGGAATAGTTAACAAAGTAAAGGAATCATCTAGTATCGGTAAGCTGCGATGTCATTAAAAAAGAAAACTGTTTGACTGCTAAAAGACGTGTTCAATTTTAGGCTAAAATAGTCTTTGTTTTTTACGAATGTGTTAAGAAATGCAGGAAATAAAAAGGTTTTTGGAATGAAATGTGTAACTGATTTAGGGTTACGTTTTTCGCGGCCGTGACTGCAATGGAAATACAGCCGTGGCGGTAGCGTGTGACGGCGGATTTTGTGCAGCGACCGGCGGAAGCTGTAACAAAACCGAACCGGAACCGCTAACGCGAGGTTGTATTGCAATGAAAGGCGCGAAATGCCGCCCAAAAAACACTACTGAACCAGTAAATTGCAGCCACGGATGTCGGCGTTATCGAACCGTCCTAATACTTCGAACGAACCGTTCTCGAATTTTTTTCCCAGATCTTGTGTGGCAATAAACGAACACGAATACACATTGGCCAAATCGATTACGTTAATGCCGCCAGTACGGCCGTTTGGCACTAATTGCAACGGATCTTGTACTTCGCGGATGTGCACTTCCATCCAGGGCGGACACTCGAAAATGCCTTGTCCTAGGGAATAGGCTTGCGACAGTAACTCGGTCATGCCGTATTCGGAATGAATGTTCGAAACGCCAAATCCGGTGCAGAGCAGTTCGTGTAATTCGGATTTTACGAGCTCTTTACGCCGACCTTTCATGCCGCCGGTTTCCATAATTATTGTGTTCTCTAACCTGAACGTTTGCGTTTCGATGAGGTCGAGTAGGGCATAGGTTACGCCAATGAGCAAGACGTTTTTCCCCGAGCGATCGTAGGCCAGCAGGTTTTCGATAAGCTCCTGATTTCGATTCAAGTAATAGCCCGACTCGGGTTGTTGCGAACGTGCCATAAGCTCGTTGACCATAAAAATGAGCGATGAATCTTGGCGTTCCTGATAGGAGGGAAGCAAGGCGAGTATGATGTAATCTTCCGGATTTCCGTATTGCAGCTGAAAAGCTTGTAAGAAGCTCTCGCGGTAGATGTCGACTTTTGCTACAGGATGTTTGCTTTGTCCGGTTTGCGTGGTTCCGCTGCTGCTAAAAACGATTTCCGGCTCGCAATCGTTTGTAATAATGTGGTGCGATTTAAAGAAAGAAATGGGCAAAAACGGAATTTGCTCGACGGTTTTTACCACATCGGGCGTACGTTTGAGTAGCGAACAAAATTGTTGATACGTGGGCTGGTTTTCGAATTGGTACCGAAAAATTTTGAGCGCTAGTTTATCGAACTCTTTTTTGCTGCGAATGGTAAACGGATTGCCTTGAAATTCTTTCACGCTGCGAAATTATAAAAGTTTAGTTGTGCACATAAAAAAACTCCGACACTTTCGCATCGGAGTTTTATCATTTATTAGGTAGCTTATTACTTCACCACAAACTTCACAGTAGCTGTTTTACCTTCTTCGGTAATTTTTGCTACATAAACGCCGCTTCTTAGCGCCGATACGTTAATGTTGTTGGTAGCTGTTGTAAGGTTTACTACTTGCTTTCCTACGATATCGAAAATTTGTACGTTACGCTCTGCATTAGCAGCTGTTTCGATGTTTAAGATTCCGTTTGTAACCGGGTTTGGATATACTTTTAAGCCAGAGATAGCCGATTGCTCGTTTCTTGTAAGAACATCGCCAGGAGCTAAACCAATACGAAGTGCATCGATCGTCATGGTTGGGGTAGA
>JAIXTU010000030.1 GCA_027483785.1 Flavobacterium sp. | reverse complement strand
TTCTTCAACAACGAATTCTTAAATTCCAGAAACAAATCACATAACATTGATTTTGAAATCAGTTGGGATAAAGGAACTTGGTTTGCAGCAGCTTACAAGGCAAACGCTTTCTACAGCAGCTCGTTACTTCCCATGAATCAGATAGATAACAAAGCCTTGTTTCAAACGGCAACACTCGATTTCTATACCAGTCAAGTAACTCGCATTAGTTTCGGAACTGAGGCGGCTACCGCAACCACTTCGCAAACAGAAAATACAGACACCAACGTACTTTTCAACGCACAATTTTTTTATAAACCATCGAGCAAAATGTTTTTTTCAGCCGGATTACTAAACATCTTCGATACCGACTTTTTCACCACTACAAATAGCTTAGCCAACATTGTAAATGTGTACCAATTCTCACTAAGACCGAGGCAATTTACAGTCGGTTGGAACTACAGTTTTTAAGTAATTTGAGTCCGGTGGGAGATTTCGAGATTACAAGATTTTGAGATCGGGAGATTGTAGAAAACCTTAAAAATTACTTTTTACTCCAAATAAATCATTTGCGCTCGCTGTGAGCCTTAAAAAAATCTTCAAGTGAAATACCCATAGCACGGCATATACGGTCTAATGTATAAACTGTTGTTGCTATTCTTCCGGATTCAATTCGAGATAAATTTGTTGTATCAAACTCACCTTCAATTTTACTAGCCATATCGAGTTGGCTCAACTGTAGCGTTGTGCGAATTTCCTTAATTGTTTTTCCTAGGGCGATATTAAAATCACTTTTTTTCACTTGCCATATCTGACAAGTAAATTACTTTCATATATTCGTGATAATTAATGCCATATATGGCAACTAAAACCATTTTTATGAAAAAACTAGTTTTTTGGACACTGTCCATTTTTACAGCTTTTTTATGGAGTTGTGAAGACACAGAATTGCATGAAAGTCATTCTGAAAACAAAAATGAAATCAGTATCGAGCAGTTTAAAGAGGAAACAGGCATAACCGACTTTCCTAAAACTTTAAAAATCCCGAAAAACGCAACGGGTTTGATGATGCGAGGTCGAGACACTATCAACACAGATGATTTTGAAATTGACTGGTCTGTTGTAAAAAGAACGGCTGTAAACAACCGCTATAATTATAGTTTTCGTGTCTTACCTAAAATAATTAAATCTCGAAGTATCCACAACTTAGTTGTATATTTTGATTTAGGAGACTGGCAATACAGCTTAATAGAATTTTCTCCAACTGACTCTAACTGGAGTGATTTAATTGCAGGGTCGTCTAAAGTAATTGAAGGAACTGTTCGAGAAATTTACAATAGTGTAGAACTAAATCGTTCAGTAATGATTAGAGTTCCTGTTGCCTTTCACTGTACTCATACTGGATATTGTGCAGCTGGAGTATGCGACGAATGTCTACTATGTATTACATGGGGAAATGAATTTGTAGTGTTACCAGACATCGCAGTGCAAATTATTGCTCCTACACCAAATAATAATAGTAGTGGAGGCGGTGGCGGTGGCCCTGCTATGAATCCTTTACTCACTGTAAGTGATCCAAGGGGATTTGTTTTTGCACCTAACTTATTTGCTCCGGGAGACCCTGCCTATACACAAATAAGTAGAAGTCAAGAATTTTGGAATTCACTGGACTACCAACAAAAGGAATGGGCGAATAGTAATCCGCATACTTATAATGAAATGATGAGCGAACTACTCGCAAGATTCAATGATTATAATAAAAGGAATTTCTCCAACTTACTATCATTACTATCAAATAACGAAATAACGAATATCTCAGCCGAGGCTTTGGCCGCCTGTGTTACTTTAGAAGCTGAAGATGCTAATGAGTTGAAGTTGGTGGTGAATTCTATTGCTTATGCGGAAAACGCAGGCTATTTTTTAGATCCATCGAACTCCAACATTATTAACGATTTTGTAAATAATAATCAAAATTTGGTAACTGACCCGATATTTTGGTTTACGCATGGAATGAGGATATTTAGCACGCAATGTGCGCTAATTCGCCATGAAAATCCAAACTTATCTGACCGCCAAATTTATGCCCGCGCTATGCTTGAAACCGCTCACATAATTTTAGATTTAGGTGGTTTAGCACCAGGATTTGGAGAAGTTTGTGATATAGCTAATGGGGTAATTTATACGATTGAAGGTGATGGAGTAAATGCAGCACTTAGTTACGCAAGTGCAATTCCATTTGTTGGCTGGTTTTCAGCAGGGGTAAAATTTGCAAGAAGAGCAGATAGACTAATGTATATTGTAAGACAAACCGATAATATAATTACATTTGGAGGTAGAAACCAAGCTGCTTTTAGAAAAAAGTTAAATATGGTTGCTGGAGACTCAAGAATTGCCCATCATATCATACCAAGAGCTCTTTATTACCATCCTGCAATACAAAAAGCAGCGCAAGCAGCGACGAATCAAGGTTTTCATTTAGATACCGCTTTGAATGGAATACCCGTTTCACAAATTAGGCATAATAATGGCGCACATACAAATTATACTAACAGAGTTTTCCAAAAATTAACAGCAGAAATACCGGCGAATGCTACACCTGCCGAAGCCTATCAAGGAGTTCTGTCTGTAATTAATGACATTCGAGCGGCAATAAATGCAAACCCCAATGTGACAATTAATCAGTTACAATTCTAATTTATGTTTTACTACATTCAACATCCTACCGACTTGAAAATTATTGGAAATCAGCCTCAAATCGACCAATTAGTGTATTCGACTGAATCCTTTAAATTCCAAGAAAAATTAAAAAACCATTACGAAATCGACGTTTCATCGGAGTTCATTCTTCCAAAGATCTTACTTTTCAAGAAAACAAAACTAACCGATCATATCTTCGGCTACATGGGTGAGTTTATGTACAAATTAATTGTATCTGATAAGTTTATTGAAATACTAAAAGACTTTAGATGTCAACATTTTGATGTACTTCCAATATCAGTAGAAACGCACTCCAAATTGCAATACAAATACAATTTGTTAACTATCAGACAATCAAAACTAGAACTTATAGACTTTAAAAATTCAAAGATAAAGCAACGCTTTATAAATACTGAAGGCCTAAGCGATTACAAAGAAGTTAGTTATTCAGATTTAGATACCTTTTTAAAAGATTTGAAAGAAAAAAACTTAGAAGGCAAAATCTCTATAATTAATCTTGCAATCTCTAATTCCGAAAATCTAGATTTCTTTTTTATCAGATATACTTACGGCTCAATCAAATACATTGTCTCGGACCGCTTAAAAACGGCACTTGTCAACGCAGGAATTACTGGTATAGAATTCCAACCCACACATTATTCGATCAATGAATGGTACGCCAGTGAGGAAAGAGAAAAAATTTACGGTACATGAAAAACGAAGTTTCCTCAGAACAACTGCAGAAATGGATTTCAAAAAATCAAAAACTCAGTAATTTACTCGTTGAAATTCAAGAAAAACCACTAAGCATCGTAGAACAAGCTGAATTAGCGTATCATGAAATTCCGAAATTAATAGGTATTCCGAAGGACAATTTTAATGAGAATTATGACCCTGAAGAATCAGTTTCTGAATTTGGTAACGATAGTTTGTATCAGCAATTGGGTTATATTAATTATATGAATCCAAATGCCGATCCGCGTGGACGCGTGCTTACAGCTGCTTACCTAGTCAAACACGGTACTTCTGTTCCTCAACAAGACATTCTTAAAAAATACAAAACTGAGAGTGAAGAAGAATGTATAGGAATTGGCTTTATTGGAAACGCTCTTGATGTACGACTAAATTTTGTCAAAAAAGGCGAAAACTGGTTCGAATTAGGCTGTAAAATGTTTATTCCGTTAGCAAAATAAACCACTAAACTCCGGCTCATTTTGCAACGCACAGCGGTTTCGTAAACTCGAGCTTTAAGTTCTATTTTATTTCAAAAGAGATAATAAGCTTGTTAGCTGCTTATACAAATAAAGTATCGGTTATATACAAATATTTCACAATCGCTTTTCGAGAAAATAAATTCATTCTTTTAATAGGTTATTTTGATACATAAGTTAAATTAGATTCACTATAATCCTCAAAAAGTGACATAAAAGGATCCATAAATGTTAAATTATACAGTGCGCATTGTAATACAATTAATATTGATTACATTCGCTGTATAACTTTAAGTTTTTAACTTATGAAAAACTATTTTTTACCCTTTTTGCGGTAATTGGTTTTGCGACTACTTCTAACGCACAGTGTAATGAACAGTCCACGTTGTTAACTAACGCATGTGTAAGCTGGTGCGTTTCTGTAGAAATTCCTTACACAGGCTATCTCGAAGTTGATGTTGCTAATTTGATAAAATCAAATGGTACTATGCGAAGAAAGCCGAATGTTCGTGAACTATTAGCCGTTTCGAATGCACTTTGCGACTAGGCAGCTTTACTGTATAATTTTTTGCTTAATTTCGATGAATGTACTTGGGCAAAAATCAAGCCCAAGTACTTCTTTTAAAGCAAGCTACACTTTCGCTTACAAGAAATTTGTTTCCTCTAAGTTTTACAAAACAACAAATACTGTTTTACTTTGTAACGGCAAAGAGTCTCTGTTTACGTTTGATCAAATGGTGAATTTCGCTACGATACAAGAGGAACGACAACTCACTGTGGACGAAATAATGATGAACGTTTTACCGTTTTATTATTTAATCTATTTGCAAAACAATGAGGTTATGCACTACGAAGCGATTGGCAGTGACACTTATAAATTTTCAAATAAAATACATCTTAATTGGCAATTGCATGAAAACGATACGCTAATTGGTAATTATAAGTGTAAAAAGGCAACTTTAGATTTTTATGGACGAAATTGGACAGCATGGTACGCGCCAGATATACCAATATCTGCGGGGCCTTATAAATTTAAAGGGCTTCCTGGTTTAATTTTGAAAATTTTTGATTCAGAAAAAACTTTTGACTTTACTCTAAATGAGTTCAAAAAAGGTTCTTTTGATTTTAATAAAAAGTTTGAAAATTATTTCTTTAACGAAGACAATAGACCAACTGTAAGTATTGAAGCTAATGAATTTTATCGCCTACGAAAAAAGTTTAACGAAATGAGCTTAGACCAAAAAATAAAGTTTATGAATCGAGATGACTCCGCAGGCGGAAATATTAAGATTGAAAGTGCCACAGGTGAACCAGTACGAGCTGCTGAAGTAAGAAATGTAATCAATTCTATTGAACGGTTAAATGAACCTTAGTTTTAAAGACTGCGCTAAAATTGCTTTTAATAATTATACTCTTACACTTATAAGAAAATTGCCACAACAATAGATAACTGCGAGTGTTAAGATAAAATCTCTTGTTTTTTGAAAACAAATAATTTTAATCTGCGGTTTTCGGTAATTTTATGAATCTTAGTTAAAGCAAGATTCTTAACATTCTAAAATACTAAAAATAGAACAGGTTATTGCCTAAGAGAAAGAAAATCGTCGTTTCTTTAACTCATTCGCTAAAAAACATGAAAAAACCTTCTGAAAGAGAATAATTGTAATGCTACTAGTAAAAGTATTTTACAAATTAATTGTTTTGGCATCTCTATTTGGGGTGCCATTTTCTATGTATAGTCAGCAAATTACAATCAAAGGAGCAATCACAAATGAGAAAAATGAGGCAATTCAAGGTTGCATATTAACTGTAAGCACAGACAACACGCTCGATAAAATCTTAGCCTATGATACTTCTACAATCAACGGATCCTTTGAAATAAACCTCGAAAATACCTCCAAAATCGATTCTATTTATCTTGCTGTGAAACACTTCAGCTATGAATCGGTTTTAATCAAAATTCCCGCAAAAAGTAGCATTCAAAACTTCAAGCTTACGGAGAAAATCAACGAGTTAAACGAAGTCATAATTAAAAAAGAAAGCAAGCTAGAAGTAAAAGGCGATACATTATCGTATAATGTGGAAGGTATAAAATCGGAAAAAGATTACACGATTGAAGATGTAATTAAACGAATTCCAGGCATAATTGTTAAAGAAAACGGCCAAATCACTTACAACGAAAAGCCTATTAGTCATTTGTATATCAATGGCGTTGATTTACTCGAAGGCCGATACAGCATTGCTACACAAGGTATCCCTGCTGATGCCGTAAAGACTATTGATGTGATGAAAAAGCACCATCACAAACGTATCGACATAGGTAGAACTGAAAGTGATCAAGTTTCCTTAAATCTGAAAATTAAAGACGGCGTGGATGCGTTCTTCGGCACACTCAAAACCGAAATTGGAGTTCCGTTTCTTACCGCAAACGCCGACGCTACACCGATCTATCTTAAAAATAAATTTCAGAACATCGGTTCTCTAAAAGTAAATAACATCGGGAAAACACTAAAAAATGTAGGTGACGACTTGCAATTCGACAATTTGAATTTATACGCACTCAAACTTGAAGAGCTTCAAATAATCAATCCGCCGAACATCAATGGAGTTGCTATTTCCGATAAATTTTGGCTCGACAACGATTCGAAAGCCATCACCAACGACGCTTTGTATAAAGTAAACGACTCAACTTTGGTAAAATGGAATGCCAACTACGTGAACGAGTTAAGTAGCATTGAAAGCAAAATTACAACGTCATTTTTAGCAAACGACGCCACAAATACCAATGTAAATCTGAGTAAAAATCAACTCAGAATACAGCGATTTCAAACCGGCAATAATCTGGAAATCAACAATAAAAACTATTATCTCAAAAATAATTTTAACATCAAACTTATAGACAACTCTGGAAATGAAAATAGCAATTTAAATAACGTTGAAATTCTTTCAAACTACAATCGCCGTGATTTCGTTTTAAGCAACAACCTAAATTTCAAAAAAGCACTTGGTAAAAACAAAATGATTGAAACAGGTATAGTATTGGATTACGAGCAAAAAGACGAAAATTTGTTAGTTGCTCCTCCAGTCTTTGAAGCGCTATTCAATTCAACTTCTTCAAGCGCACAAACAAGACAAGAAATTCAATTGAACCGATTTAATGCGGGCGCTTTCGCAGAATACCAATTTACATTCGCAAAAATGGAATGGAAAGTAAAACAAAACGTAAACTATCAACACTTTCAATTCAATAGTGCACTTCAACAACAGCCGACAACTGAAATCAATGTTTTTCCGTTTACAGGCGACTTTAAATTCAATAGAACCGGTTCTACTACCGAACTCAAGTCGAATATAACCTTCGGCAAAACACGTATTTCTTGGACGTTTGCAAGCGACTTTATAAACGTTCAAGCCAACGAAAATGCCAACAGCAATTTGCAATTAAATAAAAGCTACTTCTTTTTTCAACCTCGATTTAATGTAAAGCACAGATTCAATTCAACTTGGTCAGCAGGAGCCAACTATGTCCTTAATAACGCTATTTCTGACTTCAGAAACTTATATCCGTCATTAATTTTAAGCAGCTTCAATACACTAACGCAAAACCCATTCTTTATCAATAAAACGAAAACGCAATCTGTAAATCCCTATTTAAACTACGATAATATCCTTCAAAGCTTTTACATAAATATCAATGCGGGCTGGGAACGAACAAACTCCGATGTAACCTTCGCCAGTGAACTAAATCCGAACGGTTTTATAACTAATAACGTTATTCTAAGACCAAATACCTTTCTTAGTTATC
>JAIXTU010000310.1 GCA_027483785.1 Flavobacterium sp. | reverse complement strand
CCAAAGAGTTGCATGTTGCTAATTAACGTTAAGCGCAAATTTAAATTTTTGATTTCCAGTAAAGTAGTTTTACGCTCGTCTTCTTCGTACGATTTTTTTAAGGACCGTACGATGGTGGCAATGGTTAGAAATCGGTTGGTGTACGCCAGTAAGATAAGCGAAGTAGCCGAAAATAAAAGCGCAGGTGTTTCTATGGATAATATCATAAGTCTTTCAGATAAGAAAAACAGACAAAATGTCGGTAAATAAGCCAAAAAGTCAGCTAAATTTCCTTTGGAATATAATTTGCCTTATCGCTTGCAAAAATACAGATGTTTAACTCATAAAACGAAATACCATGAACTTAGTAAAAAGAAATGGCCATAGTGCAAATTTATTTCCTTCTTTAATCGAAGAATTTTTTAGACCCGATTGGATCGGTGGCATGCAAAGTGTAAATCACAGCGTTCCGCCGGTAAACATTCGTGAAACCGATAACGCATTTACCGTCGAGCTTTCGGCTCCTGGAAAAATCAAAGATGATTTCCATATTGAGATCGACAATGATTTGTTAACTATTTCCAGTGAAGTGAAGACCGAAAATAACGCTGAAGTAGGTAAATACACACGTAAAGAATTTACGTTTAGTTCGTTTAAGCGTTCATTTACTTTGCCTGATTCGGTAAATACCGACGAGATTAAAGCCAACTATGAAAATGGCATTTTGAGTATTGCCCTTCCTAAGAAAGAAGAAGCATTGCCAAAACCAAAGCGCTTGATTGATATTTTGTAAATACGCTCTATTTTATTTGAAGAAAAGGAAAAAGAGTGCATTTGCGAATGATCTGTACCTACTTTTTTTATTGAATTTGAATTACTTAGTTTTTAATTTTGCTAAAGTCGGCTTTGTGGCCGACTTTTTGTTTTCATTTTGTCGCCGATTAATATTTGGAATTCGAACGACTCAAATATTTCATTTAGTGATTTCGCCTATCTTTAACCCATGACTTTAACTGTAGTAATACTCAATTACAACGTTCGGTATTTTTTGGAGTTGTGTGTTCATAGTGTCGTGAAAGCAACACAAAATTTACAAGCCGAGATTATTGTAGTAGACAACAACAGCAGCGATGAATCGGAGCGTATTTTGCAGGTATTTCCGCAAATAAAATGGATTCAAACGGGCTATAATTCAGGTTTTCCAAAAGGAAATAATATAGGTGTAGAGGCGGCAACTGGCAAATATCTGTGCATTCTCAATCCCGATACCGTAGTTCCAGAGGATTTTTTTTCGTCATTTTTGGCTTTCGCCGAAAGGCATCCAAACTTCGGAATTGTTGGTCCACAGTTAATCGACGGCGCCGGTGCTTATCTTCCCGAAAGTAAACGCGGTGTTCCAACTCCGTTCGTGGCTACCGCTAAAATTCTTAATCTTCACAGCTTATTTCCTAACATACCTTTTTTCAATCGATATTATGCAGGTCATTTAAAACGCACTGATGTTGCTGAAGTACCAATTCTTGTTGGTGCGTGTATGTTTATGGAAACAGAATTTTACCGACAATTGAATGGTTTTGACGAAGCTTGTTTTATGTATGCCGACGATATCGATTTGTCGTATCGTTCGCTGCTTGCAAACCGAAAAAACTACTATCTGGGCACACTCGTGGGTTTGCATTTTAAAGGCGAAAGTACCGATCGTAACGTTCAGTATATCAATCGGTTTAGAGAAGCAATGTTGTTTTTCTATCGGAAGCATTTCAAACCGAATTTCCTTTTTAACAATGGCTTGCGATTGGGTGCGTGGATTTTCGCAAACTTTAAGAGCAGACAACAGTCGAGCGCACAAGTAGAACCGACTGCAATTTTTTGGATTGGTTCCAACGAATCGCGATTCACTGAATTTTCCTCAATTCTTGAAAAATTCGCAGTTCGCGTACAAAAAATAGACCCAAATGCCGTACATTCGCAAACGTTTTCGGAAAACGAACAGAATTTGATAATTTTTGACTGTAAAAACGTTTCCTATCAACAAATCTTGGAAATCATGCAAGAAAAGGCGCATCCCAAGGTTGGCTTTCGGTTTGCATTGGCAAATAGCAAAGTGGTTATAGGCAGCGATTCGTCGAACAGCAAGGGTGTTATTCTGTTTTAATTCCAAAACCCGTTCACATTTTTAAAATTGATTACCGCTTTATAGTAATTTTGCACCGCAAAGGCGCTTAAGAAAAATATTATGGCAAGATACGAACTGAAGTTACCAAAAATGGGCGAAAGTGTCGCCGAAGCTACCATTACCAATTGGTTAAAACAAGTAGGCGATAGCATAGCTGCCGACGAAGCGGTACTGGAAATCGCAACCGATAAAGTCGATTCTGAAGTGCCGTCTGAAGTTTCGGGAACTCTAGTAGAACAATTGTTCCAAAAAGACGATTTAGTTCAGGTCGGACAAACGATAGCCATTATTGAAACTGCCGGAGATGCACCTGCTGCTGCGCCAGTTGCCGAAGTTGCTGCTGAGGTTGCAACTATTGAACAAACGGTTAGTGTCGCAAAAGATTTAGTAACGGCACCCGATTTTAAATCGTCCGATCGTTTCTATTCACCGCTCGTTAAAAACATTGCCAAAACAGAAGGCGTGAGCTTAGCCGAACTCGATTTAATAGCAGGTTCTGGAAAAGACAATCGCGTAACGAAAGACGATGTTTTGAAATTTATCGAAAATCGCAAATCAACACCACAAGCACAAGTCGCTGCCCCGCAAGTTGCCGCTGCTCCGGTTGTTGCTCCAGTTAGCGATGCGCCAAAAGCAGTTCCGGTTTCGGTAAATGGTGCCGACGAGATTGTGGAAATGGATCGCATGCGAAAACTCATTTCAGGCTACATGGTTGCTTCTGTGCAAACATCAGCACACGTACAATCATTTATTGAAGTCGACGTGACGAATATTGTAAAATGGCGCGATAAGGTAAAAACGGCGTTTGAAAAGCGCGAAGGCGAAAAGCTCACCTTTACTCCGATATTTATGGAAGCCGTTGCAAAAGCATTGAAAGACTTCCCAATGATGAACATTTCCGTAGAAGGCGATTACATCATCAAAAAGAAAAATATAAATTTGGGTATGGCGGCCGCTTTACCAAACGGAAATTTAATTGTACCGGTAATCAAAAATGCGGATCAACTAAACTTAGTTGGTATGGCAAAAGCCGTGAACGATCTTGGAAATCGTGCGAAAGCCGGAAAATTGAAACCAGACGATACGCAAGGCGGAACCTACACCGTAACAAACGTGGGTACTTTCGGAAGCGTTTTTGGAACACCAATCATTAACCAACCGCAAGTAGGAATCTTGGCTTTAGGTGCAATTCGAAAAGTACCTGCAGTAATCGAAACTCCGGAAGGCGATTTTATCGGCATTCGTCAGAAAATGTTCTTGTCGCACAGTTACGATCACCGCGTTGTCGACGGCGCACTTGGTGGCAGTTTTGTAAAACGCGTAGCCGATTACCTAGAAGCATTCGACGTTAATCGAGATTTTTAATTAAAAAAAGACTTTGTGATAAATAAGCAGACCTTGGATTAAAAGCAGTAAATCCAAGGTCTGTTTTTTTAAAAGAGTTTTAGTTTTCATTTGACCTCACAGCAGTTCTTAGTTTGCGATTAAGGAAATTTCGATATACCCAAACAGAAAGTGAAAAAAAAACCGAGCAATTGAAAAACTGCTCGGAAAAACTCGCATTAGTTTAAGCATCCACTAGATCCAATATTTCTTTAATACGAAACAGATGGATTACATAAGTAGCGGTACGTGTATGCTTTCAAGTCTAATGCACAAACACAACAAAAACACTTTAGCTTACTCTTTCTTTAACTTTAAAGAAATGGTCTTTTCATTACTAACTAACTTGACTATGTATAAACCTGAAGCTAAGTGTTGTGTATTTAATTTTATCGTGTCGGAAATTCTAGATGTCGGCACAGGCACCTCTTGGCCGATTATATTATAAACTTTGAGACTACAGTTTGTAAGTAGAGACGAAAGTTCTATTTCGACGAAGTCCTGGGCTGGATTAGGATACATTTTCACTAATTTTTCTGAAGCTATCTCTTCATTGGTCAAAGAATTTATCCTAAAATCAGATATTGCTTCATTTTCAAAAGAGTTACCCGAAGTTATGATTAAACCTGAATCTGTTTTCAAGTTGTAATAGCCGTTGCCAAATTGACAACAAATTCCGTCGCCATAACTGTCGGAAATCGTAAATTGATAACAGTTGTTGTTTTGAACACTGACATTTTGCGTAATTAGTGTAGGTGAATTATTTGTATCCGTATACGGCCCTCCAGAAGCAACCGTAGTGCCATTTTGATCTTTAAGATTCCATGTTGTTTCCGAACCGTAATTGTCGCGCTGAATACTTATTACAACAACGCTCGTATTAAATGTTTCGATAATTGTAAATTGAGATTCCTTATTGTCATTTGCACTATTCTGATCCGAT
>JAIXTU010000096.1 GCA_027483785.1 Flavobacterium sp. | reverse complement strand
GCGGTAGGCGGCGGACACAGCTTACACGTGGTTTGCGATTTGACCCTTGCGAGCAAAGAACACGCTATTTTTAAACAAACAGATGCCGATGTAACGAGTTTCGACGGCGGCTACGGCTCGGCGTATTTAGCGAAAATGGTTGGGCAAAAGAAAGCGA
The DNA here is from genome assembly GCA_027483785.1 of Flavobacterium sp. Classification (GTDB taxonomy): domain Bacteria; phylum Bacteroidota; class Bacteroidia; order Flavobacteriales; family Flavobacteriaceae; genus Flavobacterium. The sequence continues at coordinate 4,570 of JAIXTU010000096.1, read as the reverse complement.
GAGAGATTTTCTTCTTAGGTAGAAATTACTCAGCACAGGAAGCTTACGAAATGGGAATGGTGAATGCGGTTATTCCGCACGACGAGTTGGAAGCAACTGCTTACGAATGGGCACAAGAAATTCTCGAAAAATCGCCAACATCTATAAAAATGCTCAAGTTCGCAATGAACTTAACCGACGACGGCATGGTGGGTCAACAAGTTTTTGCTGGCGAAGCTACACGCTTGGCGTACATGACCGAAGAAGCCGTGGAAGGTAGAAATGCATTCCTAGAAAAGCGTAAACCTAATTTCGGAAAAAACAAATGGATTCCATAGACGACTTTTCCAATAAGCAACTGCTAACCAACGAACTGCCCGATTTTGAGGCAGTAGAATTGCAGGTTTTGCATCCCGATTATTTGAAGGTAATGCAGATCTATGCAGCAATTGCGACATTTATTCCCGCTGCGGCTTTTGTAGCAGCTATCTTTTTAGTAGAAGATGCGCCGCTATTACTGCCCATCGGATTACCCATTTTGTTGTTTTACATGCTCTTTGTTTTCACGGGAGTCATAATCGGATTTAAACGACGAGGTTACGCCATTCGCGAACACGACATTGTATATCGATCCGGATTTCTATCAATCAAAACAACGATTATTCCTTTTAATCGTGTGCAGCACATTGCCTTGCATGAGGCGTTGCTTCCGCGTATGTTTAAACTCGCGGGTATTCAATTGTATACGGCTGGAGACGAGTCGAACGATTTAAGCATCGACGGACTTCCTAAAGATATCGCCCTTCGAATCAAAGATCTTTTAGCGAGTAAAATTCAAGGGCAGTAATACATGGCAGACTTCGAAACACCTCAACGACAATCTATTGCGGGCATTTTAGTGCTTTTTGTGTTTTCGCTTACTAATAACATCAGGCATTTTGCTACGCTGCTTTTTGTTGTACTTCTAAAAATGCGCGAACAGCCGCTTTATATTTTGCTGTCGATTCTCGGTATTGCTGTGGCGTTTTTGGTGTTTGCGGCGCTGAAATATTGGTTTTTTACTTTCGAATTGAATTTACAAGAGCGCAATTTATTGGTGAAAGACGGAATCATTAATAAAACACGTACGGTTATTCAGTTCGAAAATATTCAACAAGTAAGTTTAAATCAGTCGTTTATTCATAAGTTAACGTCTGTTTATGAAGTAATTATCGATACAGCAGGAAGTGCCGACGCTGAGGTGAAAATCAAAGCGGTTTCCAAAGAAGTTGCCGAAAAACTTAAAGAGACACTTACCCAATACGCAAGCGCGAAGCCTTTGGCTGAAACTTCGACTTCGGAAGCAGAAAAACAGCTAGCAATCGTGAAAGTTAGTGTCGGTTCCTTAGTGAAAGCATCGTTAACATCGAATTATTTTAAAACACTAGCGCTGATTATGGCGTTCTTCTTTTCGATTTACGAAACGATAGAGCAAGCAAATATTGAAGCGATAAGCGAAGAGGAGGTAGATGCACTTTCAAAGACTTTCAACTACGGAATTTTGCTTGGAGTACTACTTGTAGTTGCTTTAATTTTATTACTGATAATCAATTTTATACGGGTATTTGTTCGTTACTTCGGACTACAGATAAATCAGCAAGAAACAGGATTAGAATTTACCTACGGTTTACTAAATACAAGAAACACAAATATTCGTCCGAATAAAGTGCAACAGCTTACCATCGAGCAAAATTTCCTGCAAAAAAAGTTAGGTATAGCCGTCATTAAGTTCACGCAAGCAGGCGGATTGGTCGGAAAGAATGGTACAGTAAAATCAGCTTTGGATTTTCCAGGAATTGGTAGCGAAGAAGTGCAATCTATTCGCAAGTTTATTTTAGGCGATCTACCAGAAGCACACACGGTTTTACGATCTAACTGGCGAAAAGCCGTTTTTTCATCTTTTCTCATTTTGACTGTGCCGATTTTGGCTTTGGTTTTCATCCCTGGAATTGATATTATAAATCGCGTAATCGGACTTTCGGTTTTGATGGTTGTAGTTCTTGCTTGGAATTTCGCGGCCCTAAAAAAATATCGCTTGGAGGTTGCCGATGGTTATTTGTATTTGCACGCAGGTTTATGGGACAAAACGGTAACAGTACTGCCAATTCATAAAATGCAATCGGTTCGTTTGGTGCAACTGGCGTGGCATAAAAATTTAGATTTGGCTAGTTTATCGATAGAAACCGCTGGAGGTAGTTTTGATTTTAAGTTGGGAAATAAATCAGAATTATCGAAGTTCGTAAATCGGTGGTTGTTTAATTTAGAGTCTTCAAATCCAAAATGGAATTAACTATGAATTGTATAGCAGTTATACCGGCACGTTTAGAATCGACACGACTACCGAGGAAGTTATTACAGGATTTAGGTGGCGAAGCCGTTATCGTTAGAACGTATCGCGCTGTCCAAGCAACGGGCTTATTCGATAAAGTTTTGGTTGCCACCGATTCTGAAGAAATTGCCGATTTTATTAAAGCCGCTGGCGGAACTGTTTTCATGAGTTTGAAAGCGCACGAATCGGGTAGCGATCGTATAGCCGAAGCCGTACAGGACTTAGACTGCGATGTGGTAATCAATATCCAAGGCGATGAACCTTTTGTGGATGTTACGCTGCTCAAACAACTTGTCTCGGTCTTTGAAAACGATTTAGATAGAACTGTCGATGTTGCTTCGGTAATGACTCGTTTGACAGAGCAGGCAGCAATTGAAAATCCGAATCACGTAAAAGTCGTTGTAGATTCGAAACAACATGCCTTATATTTTTCACGTTTACCGATTCCGTACTTGCGCGAAGGTGGCGAAAAAACCACATATTTTAAGCATATTGGTGTTTATGGATTCAGAAAAAATGCTTTGTTATCGTTCGCATCCTTGTCTGGCGGCGTTCTAGAAAACAGCGAGAAGTTAGAGCAATTGCGCTACCTCGAAAATGGATTCCGCATAAAAATGGTGGAAACCGAACAGCAATCGATTGGCATTGATACGGCAGCCGATTTAGAACTGGCGCGTGCTTTCTTGAAAAACCACTAAAACACCTTCTACTTTTCTACTTCAGAATATATCAAAGGAAAACACTTAAATTTGAAAACGATTCTAAAATAATTCCATGAAAAAAATTCTCCTTTTCGTTACGCTAAGTGCGGCACTAGTTAGCTGTAAAAAAGAACAAGAAAGTGAAGCCGTTGCCACTGATCAAGAAAAAGTAGTTCAAACAGAAGCTTTGACGCAGCCGGCTGAAACGCCAGAGGCAACGGAGGCAACAGAGACGCCTGATGCCGAAGCTGAAGAAACTCAAAAAATAGAAGTGAAGGAAAATACTTCAAAAACACCGACAGTTTCTTATGCGAAGTTTGGCGCTCCGCTTGCTGTTACAAACGTACTTTCCAAAGAACAAATGTTGCAGAAGTACGCGAAACTTAAGAAAGGCGACACCATTCAAGTGAAATTTCGCAGTAAAATTGGTTCCGTTTGCAAAAAGAAAGGTTGCTGGATGAAAATGGATTTGGCTTCAGGTAAGGAATCTTTTATTAGGTTTAAAGATTATGGATTTTTCGTGCCTTTGAATGCCGATGGTTCCACAGCGATTGTAAGCGGAAAAGCGTTTATCGATGTAGTTTCAGTAGATGAGTTAAAGCATTATGAGAAGGACGCCGGTAAATCGCAAGCTGAAATTGATAAAATTACGGAACCAAAAATCACCTACGCTTTTACTGCCGACGGTGTTCTAATCGAAGAATAATGCGCATTTTTTCACTTCTTTTAGCAAGCTTCATTTTCTTCGGATGTACCGAGAAGAAAATCGTCGCCGATTCAGAAAAAGTCAAGGATTCGGCTAATTGCAAAACGACTACAGCTAAAAAATCGAAGTTTCAGATGTACGAAATGTCGGAAATGGCTGCTTTAATGGAACAGATGTATGTTGAAAATAAACGAATCAAAGAAATATTTACTAGTGGCGGCGAAATAGGCACTTATCCTGTGGTTTTCGATAAGATTTATTCGGCAAAAATGACCGACTCGACGGATAAAGACGCATTTTTCCAAGCAAAAGCCAAAGAGTTTTTAAAGCATCAAAAACTAATTTACAGCGATACTGAAAATGCACGGACGCATTACCAAGCTGCAATCTATGCTTGTATTAGCTGTCACGAAAAAAAATGCGGCGGACCGATCGCGCGCATCAAAACACTTAAATTAGATTGATTCGAGAAATCATAACTACCAGCGATGGCTCATCGACGATACGCTTACCGGAAGTCGATGAGCATTATCATTCCAAGCACGGCGCTATTCAGGAAGCACAACATGTGTTTATAAAAAACGGCTTAGAACGCCTTTCCCAAAAAAACGTACGCATTATCGAAATTGGCTACGGAACCGGTTTAAACGCACTTTTAACGGCGCTTTACGCAGAAGAAAAGCAAATTGAAATCGATTATACAGGAGTTGAAGCGTATCCCATTGAATCGATGGAACATCGTGCCATGAATTATGCAGAACTGCTCGATGCAAATTCGGCTAAGACAATCTTTGAAAAGTTGTTTGAAGCAGCGTG
>JAIXTU010000143.1 GCA_027483785.1 Flavobacterium sp. | reverse complement strand
GCAGCTTGAAGAAGAGAAATTGATTTACCTGAGAAACGGTCATATTACGTATTTAAGCCGTGAATTTACGACGTCTTTGCGGAAATCCCGCAGTTTGTTAATTGTTAATATTTTGTTAATATTAGGTACTATGCAAAACAATGTACCTGTTTTCGTTTATATCTTTGCATAAGAAATTAACAGACAATAGATAGTACTAGTCAGAAGTGAGTTTCAATCATCATCAAATCAAAATCAAAAAAATCATGAAATTATGAACATCGAGAACACAAAAGCTCAAATGCGCAAGGGTGTTTTGGAATTTTGCATCCTCTCGGTCTTAAAAGACAAGGAAGCATACACATCCGAAATTCTCGATACCTTAAAAAACGCCAAGTTATTGGTTGTGGAAGGTACCGTTTATCCGCTCTTAACTCGTTTAAAAAACGACGGATTACTAAATTATCGCTGGGAAGAATCGACTTCGGGTCCGCCAAGAAAGTACTATGGTCTAACTGAATTAGGTAAAACTTTTCTCAACGAGTTAAATAATACATGGACCGAATTATCAGACGCAGTTTCAATCATCACTAATCAAAACTAGAAATCATGAACAAAACCGTTAATATAAATCTGGGTGGCTTATTCTTCCACATCGATGAAGATGCTTACCAAAAGTTATCGCGCTATTTTGATGCGATAAAGCGTTCTTTATCCGACGCGAATGCACAAGATGAGATAATAAAAGATATCGAAGTACGTATTGCTGAGCTTATCTCGGAGAAGCACAGCAGCGGAAAGCAAGTGATTAGTTTAAAAGAATTAGACGAAATAATCGCGGTTATGGGACAGCCCGAAGATTATCGTTTAGATGGTGAAGCTGCTGCAGAACCGATCGACTCAACGTTTCAAAACAGAAAAACACGCAAACTATACCGCGATATCGACGAAGGAATGATTGGTGGCGTAGCTGCAGGTTTAGGGCACTACTTTGGTATTGAAAAAGTATGGATTCGCGTTTTGTTGGTAGCGCTTGTTTTCTTGGGTGTTGGCAGCGGTATTATTGCTTACATCGCGCTTTGGATTATTATTCCGCAAGCGATTACTACCAGTGAAAAATTGGAAATGCGCGGAGAACCCGTAACGATTTCCAACATTGAGAAAAAGGTGCGCGAAGAGTTCGAACAAGTGTCGGAGCGCTTCAAAAACACTGATTTTTCGGCCGCCGGCCAACGCGTACAAACCGGAGCGCAGCGCGTTTCTAATTCGTTAGCCGATGCATTCGGAACTTTAGTGAAAATCTTTGTGAAGTGTGTGGGAATTCTCATAATCTTAATGTGTATCCCAGTTTTAATTGCCCTCATTTTCGGCGTATTTGCCACAGGTACTGCACTGGTCTCTGAATTTCCGTGGTCGGTTTTATACAACGGTGGGAATTTCACCGACTATCCGATTTGGTTAATTGGTGTTCTTGTTTTAATCTCTTTCGGAGTTCCGTTCTTTTACCTGATGTTGCTTGGCTTTAAACTATTGCTCAACAATTTTAAATCGCCAGGGAAGATATTCAACTTTACGATCTTAGGTTTTTGGATAATAAGTATCATCTTGTTGATTGCTTTTACCATCGCTCAAATTAAGGAATTTGCGTATGAAGGTCGGACGACAAACAAGCAAGATATTGCAGTTGATCTCAACAAAACCCTACTGATTCAGTTTGCAGAAAACGACGATGTTGAAATCGATCCGAGAAATCATAACGATTTTCAAATCTACACAGATAGTACCGACAAAGAATACATTTACAGCGAAGACATTAGCTTCGAGATTCGCAAATCGGCAAAACCAACAGCTTATGTGCAGATTGTTAAAATAGCCAACGGAAATTCGTCGAAAGCGGCACGTCATAACGCAGAAGAAATTAAGTACAGTTTTACGTTTTCCGATAATACACTTACTTTTAATAAGTATTTGATTACGGATGTTAAGAACAAGTTTCGCGATCAGGAAGTAGAAATTATCTTGTATTTACCGGAAGGCGTTACTTTTAAGACCGCCGAAAACGTAACGGATTTCGATATAACTGATAACGATTTCTTTAACTTGCATTACAGCTCAGATGAGTACCTTTATAAGGTTTATTCGGATCAGGTAAAATGTTTGACTTGCCCGGAAAGTGAGAATGAATTTAACGATGTTATTCAAACTCAAACAAAAATTGGCGACACGATTGTAACAAAAGTTCAAGTGGGTCGTCAGAATATAGAAACCAAAACGACCGAAGACGGTACGTTGATCATTTCTGAAAACGGAACAGTAACTAAAATCAAAACCAAATGATCAAATTTATTATCTGGATTACAAGAATCATTGTAGCCGTAGCCATCGCCTTAGTTTTTGCAGCTTGTGGCGGAAATCCATGGGGAGTAAAAGGAAGCGGAAAAATTGTTACCCAAACGCGAACAGTTAACGCCGCGTTCACAGGTATCGATGCCGGAACAGGAATCGAAGTACGCGTTTCGGAAAATCCATCTACGGAAATTACCGTAACCGCAGATGATAACTTACAAGAACTCATTGAAGTTGTTGTTGAAGGAAATGTATTGAAAGTACGCTCTACGGGAAGTTACGACGCCGAAGAAACACCAGTAGTAACTGTTCAAGTACCAGAAATCGAAGTTTTGAAAGCTTCTAGCGGAGCGACATTAAAATCGACTTCCACTATAAAAGGCACGAAACTTACCTGCGATTCAAGCAGCGGTAGTACCTTGCGTGTGGAAGCTGAAGCCGATGTGATTCGCCTTTCATCTTCGAGCGGAAGTTCGTTACAAATAAAAGGGAAAGCATTAGAATCGTTTGCAGACGCTTCGAGCGGTAGTTCTTTGAACGCAGCCGAATTGAGTGCTAATAAAGTTACGGCCTCGGGAAGTAGCGGCAGCACGATTCGCGTGGCACCTTTGGTAGAGCTAAACGCAGATGCTTCGAGCGGAAGTTCGATTGTTTACGTGAAAGTTCCAGAGAAGATTAATACCAAGACAAGTTCAGGTGGCAGTGTAGGCGCCAATTAAGATTTTGACCTGATTTCAATTTTTAAATCGAACTCAGGTTAGTAGGTTAGGATTAGTTATGATAAAGAGTCGGGCTGTTTCAGTTCGGCTTTTTTTTGTGCTTTTTGGACGCATGTTTCTTCTTTGAAACAAGCTTGAAGTAGTAAAAAACGATTTAATATTCAAAAATTTAGGTTATTTTTTACTGAAAGTAAATCACGGATTTTTCGGAAACAAAAAATGGATTTAAACACATGAAATGCAATTATTTACTTCGGGTAATATTGCAATATTACAAATTAAAAAATACAAAGTCGGTACATCTCTGGAGAGCACTTCTTTTCCATTCCGAATTATCGCACGTCTTTCTCCGCGTTAGGTGGTGCAGCGGAAAGCGCGCAACGTGGGCACTTGTGGCAAATAGCAATAGCCGTGGCGACCATAGAAGCCGCGGATTTTGCCGAATTTGCCCAAGTGGCAACGGCGTACTTGCAGCGAAAACACCGCCCGCCGCACCTTGAAAAATTAAATTACCCGCGGCGGGAACGCCCAAATAAAAATGGAAATTGAGCGATCGTTGTTGCCGAAAAAAAAGACCTCCTAAAATTCTGACTTTGATTTTTAAATCACTTCAATATCTTTGTTCAAACACAAAACACATGAAACCATTTTATACGCTTGCACTGCTTTTACTTGTTGCGCTAACTGCGAATGCGCAAACCAAGCCAAAAGTTAAAGGTTCGAAAATTGTTAAGATTGAAAAAAAGGAAGTTGAGGCGTTTTATAAAATTGAAATAGCCGACGATATTGAAGTGTCGCTGATTTCGGCAGCAACCCCAGGAATTGAGCTGGAAGCCGACGATAACCTGCAAGATGCGCTCGATTTAAAACTGAACGGCGGAACGATTGTGATATCGACCAATAAAATTCCAACGGGTTATAAAGCGTTTAAAATCAGAATTATGTACGACCCGTCGCTCGAATTGGTTGTAGCGCGATCGACTGCCGTGGTAAATGTACTTGAAACGATAAAAGTGAATACTATTCGCTTTGAAATAAACGATAAAGCCAAACTTTTCTTGAATTCAGAATCGGAGAAAATTAGCGTGCAATTGGATAACGACGCCTCGGCCGAACTAAACATTAAAGCAACCGATTGCAACCTTACGGCACTTAAAACAACGTCGATTAAAGCGTTGATTAATACTGCAAATTTACAAACCGATTTATACCAAAAAGCGATTGCTAAACTGGAAGGCGATGCCGAATTAGCCAAGTATCGTCTCGACAACAACAGCGCCTTAACTGCGAATAACTTAACGGCTCAGGCAGTCGAAATTGCTACGGAAGCCTTTAGCGAAGCGAGTATTTATGCCGCAAAAACCTGCGAAATTAAAGCGTCTGGAAAATCGGAAATCAAATTGTTTGGTACACCAAAAGTTGATTTGGCATTGTTTGCCGATAGCGCGAGCTTGTTTAAGAAAGCGGAAAAATAAAAAAATCGCTTCAAGTTTAAACCCGAAGCGATTTTTAAAAATAGTTATTGAGTTTTACTCCACCGAAGCCAAATAGCGTTCGGCATCTAAAGCAGCCATACAGCCCGTACCCGCAGCAGTAATTGCTTGGCGGTACACGTGGTCGGCAGCATCGCCAGCCACAAAAACGCCCGGAACATTGGTTTTCGAAGTACCCGGAACATTAATAATGTAGCCTGTTTCGTCTAGATTTAAATAGTCTTTAAAAATCGCGGTGTTTGGCGTGTGACCAATAGCTACAAAGAAACCTGTTGCCGGAATGGTGATGGTTTCGTTGGTGGTTTTGTTTAAAGCGGTAACGCCTGTTACTACATTTCCGTCGCCCAAAACTTCGAGGGTTTCGGTGTGCATTAAAATTTCGATGTTTTCGGTTTTACGTACGCGTTCCTCCATGATTTTCGATGCGCGAAATTTCTCGCTGCGCACCAACATCGTTACCTTTTTACACAGTTTAGATAAGTAGTGAGCTTCCTCGCAAGCCGAGTCGCCCGCACCTACAATAACTACTTCTTGGTTGCGGTAGAAAAATCCGTCGCACACCGCGCAAGCCGAAACGCCGCCGCCTTGTTGCAAGTAGTGTTGTTCAGAGGGTAATCCTAGGTATTTTGCCGAAGCGCCGGTGCTGATAATCACCGTTTCTGCATGAATTTCAATTGTATCGTTCACCCAAACTTTGTGTAAAGGTCCGGTGAAATCGACTTTAGTAACCCAGCCGTCGCGCACTTGTGTTCCAAAGCGTTCGGCTTGTTCTTTGAGTTGCACCATCATTTCTGGGCCGGTTACGCCGTGTACATATCCGGGGAAATTTTCCACTTCATTGGTGGTGGTTAGTTGTCCGCCGGGCTGCATCCCTTGGTATAAAACAGGGTTCATGTTGGCGCGCGAGGCATAAATAGCTGCGGTATATCCGGCCGGACCTGAACCTATAATGAGACATTTAAGATGTTCTGCCATAAAAATAAATTTAGAGTTGCAAATGTAAAATTACCCTCGATATGAAATTCAAAAAAGGCATCAGATATATCTATTTGTTGATAAGAAAAGTTTCGATGTTGTGTATTTGGGCGTTCCCGCCGCTCGTTTAGTGGAATTTTGGTGCGGCGGGCGGTTCCTTTGCTGCAAATCCGCAAACCCCAAACGGTGTTGGCAGCAAAATCCGTTGGCTTCTGTTGGTCGCCACGGCTTTTACGCCACCACACGTTTTTGGTTTTTACGGGTTTTCCGCTTCGGCACCTAACGCGGGGGGGATGTTGGTGATTTGAAAATAGAGGTTCACAAAAGCCTTGATTTAAACAAAAAGTACAACACCTTAGTAATCAAGATCAAGGCTTTGAATCATCATTTTTAGTTCATTGGGCTTTAAGTCGGCTTTTTCGCTTTTATCGTAAATAGTTAAAAGATACACTGTTTCTGTCCTAACATAAACGTATGTTATAACTCTTGCGCCCCCACTTTTGCCTTTTGACTTGCTTTGAATTGCAATACGAATTTTATAGCAGTTGTTACCAAGAAGAACGCCACTATC
>JAIXTU010000279.1 GCA_027483785.1 Flavobacterium sp. | reverse complement strand
GGCGTGAACTTCTTTTGCGCAGCGACGACTCGTGTGCCGGCGCGCCCAAAAAACAAAATGAAAAAATGAGAAAGAACTGCAGTTACGCCGCTGAATTAATCGAGCTTGCTTAAAATGCGCTCAAAATTGGTGTCCATTTCTTTCCATTTTGCGAATTGCGCGAAATCGGATTCGATGAGTTTACGCGCGCTCATTTTTGAAGTGACTTGCTGCGTAATAACCGATTTGTATTTATCGACTGCTTCTTGCTTCTCTCCCGTCAGCAAAAGTGCGTGGCCGTGAAGAATTTTAGTTTCTACATTGCTGAGGCTCGGATTATCCGCGAAAATCTGAAGTGCATTATCGAATTGCTTGGAAAAAATAAACGCACGGGCGATGCTGTTAACATCTTCGGTTTTTTGCAATTTGTATTCGAAAATGGTTGTTTCCAACAAACTCACAGCTCTTTCAAACTGCTCTTTATCAATATATTGCTTTGCGTCTTTCCGAATAGCGGCAAGAATTCCGGCATTACTGTCTTTTTGCGACAAGCATAAACTTCCCGATTTGCTGTATAAACGCATTTTCTCTTCGGCGAGCAGTTCGGTGTACTGCTCATAGGTAAACTGCGTCGAAATTTTCTCTAAAACACAGCTGCAAAATTCGTTTGGCTGTAACATTTTATTGGCAACTCCACCCTCTTTTGCTAGAGCGATGATCTCTTTTTTGCGCGCTGCTGTCCAACCGCTACTTTTACGAGCGTCGACCCACGGCACAACTTCCAAAACAATTTTTTGCGAAAACAACCAATTGTCGCTTTCAACACCGACGTATAATTTTTTGGCTGTACAGGAAAAGTTCTTGCCAAACAAGCGACCCGCATCTTTAGAAAGTGCGTTAGTTGCCGCATAACACGCGTTTTTCAAGGTTCCCGTTTTCTGAAATTTGTCGGCATCGGCAGCATCGCCAAACAGCGCATAACGGCATTTATCGCTTCCACTCACTTTTGAGAGCAGAAATACGCCGCCGGCAGCTCCTTGGCTGATTCCGCTCGGATCGGGAATTGATTTTAATAGGGAAAAAAGGTTGTTAGACAGTTGCTGATTTTCGTCGAGAACCGTAATTCGGTACACAAATTCGGTAGTTCCGGTCGGAAAATCAGTAACTGCCACCACCTGCCTGTCGCCTGCTTTTAGCTTAATTTCTTTGGTAAACGAACGGTCTTTGTCCCAAAATCCCGTAGCATTTTGCCCAAAGCTAGCTCCAGTAAAAAGTAAACAAGCGAACAGTATTTTTTTCATTTAAATCTCGATTGAATCGTCAATTGGAAGCAAGATTAGCTCTTTACCTGTTTCGGCAAAATGTTGTTTTGCTGCTTCGTGATCGATGGTTATATATCCGAACGTATCAAAATGTATGCCCAACACTTTGTTGCATTCTACAAAGTCGGCTGCAATAGCGGCATCGGCGACATCCATTGTAAAGTTGTTTCCGATTGGAAAAATGGCTAAATCGAGTTTTGTACGCAACGGAATGAGCTTCATGTCGAACGTCAGCGCGGTATCGCCCGAGATGTAAATGCTTTTCCCAGCAGCTTCAATTACAAATCCTCCAGGATTTCCGCCGTACGTGCCGTCGGGAAACGCACTGGAGTGAATCGCATTTACATATTTCACGGTTCCAAACGGAAATTTCCAGCTGCCGCCATGATTCATCGGATGTTGATTTAAGCCTTTTTTGCCGTAATAATCGGCAATTTCAAAGTTCGATACAATGGTTGCTTGTGTACGTGTTGCGATAGCCTCAACATCGGCCACGTGATCGCCGTGTGCATGAGTCAACAAAATGAAATCTGCTTTCAATGAGTTGATATCGATGTGTGCTGCCAAAGGATTTGGACTAATAAACGGATCGACCAAAATGGAAGCACCATTAACCTCAATGGCAAGCGATGCGTGTCCTAAGTACGTAATTTTCATATTATAAGGCGTTTGAAATAGATTTAAAGATTTGGATAAAGATGTCTTGGAAGAAGAAAATTAGCGAAAGTGCCAATAAAACTGAAAGCGCAAATGTGGAAAGAGCTACTTTTTTTAGCTCCGGATCGTAATCGGCTGGTTTTGAAATGGCTGAGAAGCGTTTTAGATGTAAAAGCAACGGAATGTAGGCGAGTAAAAACAAGTACTGATCCAATTGAAACTCTTGTAAATAGGCGAATATTAAAACTAGAACTAACGATGATAAAATCAGAAAATAGTGATACTTACGCCCAAAATCGGCACCAAGTTTTACAATAAGTGTTCGTTTACCGGCCGCGGAATCGGAAATTTGATCGCGTAAGTTATTGAGGTTCAAAACGGCTACACTCAAAAAACCTATGGCGGTTGCAGGCAGGAATAGTTGGGCGTCGAGTTCTTTCACAAACATAAAATGAATACCAATTGTACTCACCCAGCCGAAGAAAATGAATACAAAAACATCGCCTAGACCGCGATATCCGTAGGCTGATGAACCCACGGTGTAACGAATAGCCGACGCGATGGCTAATCCGCCCAAGATCAAAAACACGAGACTAAACCATAGGTACCGATCTTTGAAGGAAAAATAAATAAGCGTTACGGCTGAGATAAACGTTAAAACTGAAGTTATAATCATGGCGCGTTTCATTTCCGCTGGCGAAATAACACCGCTTTGGATGGCGCGTTGCGGCCCGATTCGGTCTTGATTATCGGTGCCTTTTACACCGTCGCCGTAATCGTTAGCAAAGTTTGACAGGATTTGCAAACCTAAGGTGGTTGCGAGTGCAAAAGTTACGATCCACCAATTAAACGTTGAGTGCGAGATGGCGTAAAAGCTTCCAAGGATTATTCCGGAAACAGACAGCGGTAAAGTTCGTACTCGTGCTGCTTCGATCCAATGTTTCATGTACAGGGAAAGTTAGTTGCTACAAATTTACAAAGTAAAAATGCAATTGCCTTTCGTTACAATCAATTTTATCTTTTAGAATTATTAGCTCTGCTTATCTTTGACCAAATTTCTAGATTATGAAAAAAGTATTGGTATTCCTTGTTTTATTGAGTAGTAGTTTCCTTTCCGCGCAAAGCCAAAAGCCTTCGAAAGCATTTAAAAACTTGGTGGAAATCATGCAAGGGCATTATACTTCTGAATTACAATCGAAAAAAGACAGCACCTATTTCAATATATCTCTTCGCATGACGCCTATTTGGAAATCGAAAGGCACTTTTTTGTACGTAGAACAAGCCATGGCTTCCAAACAAGATAAACCGTATCGCGTTCGAATTTATAAACTCTCGGAACGCCCAGATGGAAAAATCGTAAGTGAAATTTACACCTTAAAAGACGAAAAAGCGTGGATTGGAAAATATACAAATCCAACCTTGTTTGATGCGTTAACAGAAGCCGATTTAGAATTAAAAAGCGGTTGTGAAGTAGTGTTAGAGCGCGTTTCAAAGAATACATTTCGCGGAGCAACCGGTGAAAAAACGTGTCCAAGTGAACTGCGCGGCGCCTCGTATGCAACATCAAAAGTTACCGTAACTAAAAACAGTATTTTGTCTTGGGACCAAGGATTTGACGCCGCCGGAATACAAGTTTGGGGCGCTGAAAAAGGGGGATATGAGTTTTTGAAGGTGAAATAGCAGATTTGTACAAGCAAGCTACTCAATTTGTCTTTTTCTCCTCCAACAATCGCTTGAGCTCAGCGCCTACACGCGGATTATAATTTGGTAATTCCGCCTCGAAAAACAGCTTATATTTTTCCTGCTGCAGCAATTCCCGAATCTTATCTCTACAAAACTTCACAAACTGCCAACGATGATTCGATAAACCTGTAGGCAGTAAACGCAATGTTGCCTTATCCGATGCATCTAAAAAGAAGAGTGCCGTAAATGCGTTTTGTCGGCGTTCGGTTGGCTGATCTTCGCCCGCGTAACGCAACAATTCATCGTAATAATGCAATTGCTCTTCACTACTGCCCGACTTCGACTTCAAAGCCAAGGTCAGCCAAAAAATGCGAACATTGTAATCGTGTAAACCGTTTTGATCTTTCAAAGCATCCAAAAACGCCATTCGCTGCTCCGGACAATACAGGTATAATTTCTTCAAAGCAATTTCCCTAGTTACGTACGACGAATCAGCTAAGGTTTTTGCAAATAAATCGCAATCGATCTTCGCAATCGAATCCGTTAAAGCCAACGCCAATTGCCTATTTTCCCAATCGATATCCACAATACCTAGCTTGATTAACTCGTAACGATCTGTTTCATTTAGTTTGTCGGCTTGCAATAAAACTTCTCTGCGTATTTCACTGATATTTGACGACTTATACACATTACGTAAAGTTTCAGTTGAAATATCTTTTCCATTAACGATAGCCGAAGTTTCTAAATACTCGCGTACGGCCGGACTAAATTTCTTGAGCGTATTCAATGCTTCGGCTGTGTCAAAATTAGGGTTACGCAACCAATTATTCTCAAAATTCAAAACATCGATTTTCGAATTCTTCTTAACTAAATCCAAGAAATTTGCGGTTGTCGCCGTTTTGTACGCGTACGTTTTTAAGTACGTGTTTACGATTTTATCAAACGTTTCATCACCTAAAAGCTGGTTCAAATAAAACAAACACCAAGCACCTTTTTGATAGTACGTTAACGAACTCGCTCCAATACTAACAACAGCTTCAGACTTCTTTTTATGGAATGCGGTAATGTCACGCGCCGATTCCAACAAAGCAAAAGCAAAATACGAATCGCCGTACAGCGCACGTTCAGCCAACAAAGCATAATACGTGGCAAAAGCTTCGTGAAGCCAATGATCTTCCGGATTTTCGGCTGTAACTAAATTCCCAAACCAATGATGCGCCAACTCGTGAGCGTGTACATTTGCATATGGTTTGTCGTGCGTGCCAACCGCATCGGTCACGTAATCTTGAGCAAAAAATGTACAGGTATTATTCTCCATACCGGCATATAAGAAATCTTCCAACGGAACTTGTCGATAAATTTCCCAAGGATAAGCCATACCTATTTTCTTTTCTAAAAACGTAAATATCTCGCTGTGATGCTGGTACGTGCTTTCTACTAAATGAGTTTCGCTAATTTTTATATACAACTCGCGTTTCGTTTTCTTGATTGCCGGAGCATCAATTTTAGCGAAATCACCAACCGCAACCGCAAATAAATAGGCGCTAATTGGTTTTTTAAAACCGTAATTCCATTGCGTTTTTCCAGCCACATTTGTTTTCGATTTTAGTGCACCGTTGCTAATCACCGTTTTTCCGCTTTCGCAGATGAACGAAACGTCGAACGTAAGTTTATCCCCTTGGTCGTCTGGACTTGGAAACCAGTGACTCGTATATTTCCCTTGTCCTTGCGAGAAAATTTGCTGCTGATTGTTGATATTCGTGAAGTACAAAGCCTGACGCGGCGTTGCCGAGTAATTAAATTGCAGATGATACGTTCCGGCTTTGAAATTTCCAGGAACGAGAAGTGCTTTTTTTGAAGTTTGAAATGCTACAACCTTTTTATTGAGAAGCACATCAGAAAACTGTATCGATTTGGCGTCTATTTTCAAGGTATCTATAGGTTTTAAAACCTTTATTTTATAGGAAACCGAACCAAAAACCGATTGTTTTTCAAAGTCGAATTGCAATGTTGCTTTTGCGGAAAGAAAATCGATTTGCGATTGCGCTTTCGCAGAAAAACTAAAACAACTCAATACAAGGAAAATTAGCAGCTTTTTCATGTGGGAAAGTTCGAAAAATATTACGGAAAAACCGCATCCGAGTACAAGCGAAAAAATATATCTTCGCTTTTGATGCAAGCCGATTTACTACAACTATCCATCGAATTTTTAAAAGGCGTTGGTCCACAGCGCGCTGATGTTATTCGTCAAGAATTGGGAATAGCAACGGTTCAAGATTTATTGTATTTTTTTCCGAACCGCTACCTCGATCGCACCCGATATTACAAGATTAACGAGCTACAACAATCGCTTGCCGAAGTTCAAATTATTGGTCAAATCACCAGCATTAAAGAAGTTCCGTTCGGAAAAAACAGAAAACGCTTGGTTGCCTCTTTTGCCGATGAAACCGGCGTTATGGAATTGGTTTGGTTTCAAGGATATAAGTACCTCATTGAAAAGCTAATTCCCGGAAAACCAATGGTAATTTTCGGACGCTTGCAATATTTCAACAATACCTATTCGATGCCACATCCCGAAATTGAATCGTTGGAAGAACACAAAATAGGTTTAAAATCGGGCTTGCAAGCTGTATATCCGAGTACGGAAAAATTGAATAACCGCGGCATCAGCAATCGGATTTTTTCAAAAGCTTTGGAACATGCTTTTTCTATGGCCAACCAGCCTTTTGAAGAGAATTTGCCACTGAATATTCGCAAAGAATTGCGTTTGGTTTCGAAAAGCGAAGCGATGGTTGCGATGCACTTTCCAAAGTCGCCCGATCAATTAACGAAAGCCGAAAGTCGGTTGAAATTCGAAGAGCTTTTCTTTGTTCAATTGCAGCTTATCACGAAAAATATCGTTCAAAAACAGCGCATTAAAGGTTATGTTTTTAATTCGGTTGGCGAAAATTTCAATACGTTTTACCACAATCATTTACCATTTGAACTAACGAATGCCCAAAAACGCGTCGTTAAAGAAATTCGCAAAGACATGGCAACGGGTGCACAAATGAACCGACTGTTGCAAGGCGACGTAGGTAGCGGAAAAACCATTGTAGCATTGTTGTGCATGATTTTAGCAAAAGACAATGGCTTCCAATCGTGTTTGATGGCGCCAACCGAAATTCTGGCAAATCAGCATTTTTCCGGTTTAACCGAATTGGCAAAACCAGCAGGTTTGAACATACGGCTCTTAACCGGATCGACCAAAAAAGCACAGCGCCAAGAAATACACGAGATGCTGCTCGACGGTTCGTTGGATATGCTTATTGGCACGCATGCACTCATCGAAGACACAGTGCAATTCAAGCAATTAGGCTTAGCGATAATCGACGAGCAACATCGGTTTGGCGTGGCGCAACGCTCCAAATTGTGGCAGAAAAGTGTTGTTCCGCCGCATGTTTTGGTAATGACAGCCACGCCGATTCCACGAACGTTAGCCATGTCGCTTTACGGCGATTTAGACGTTTCGGTTATCGACGAATTGCCGCCAGGAAGAAAACCCATACAAACGTTACATAAATTTGAATCGGCGCGAGGGAATTTGTACCATTTTATGCGCAGCGAAATTGCGAAAGGACGACAGATTTACGTGGTGTATCCGTTGATTCGCGAATCGGAAAAGCTCGATTTAAAAGATTTGATGGAAGGAGTTGATACGCTGAGTCGGGAGTTTCCGTTGCCGGATTACGCCATTTCGATTGTTCACGGACAAATGAAACCCGCTGAAAAAGACTTTGAAATGAAGCGCTTTATCGAAAAGCAAACCCAGATTATGGTTGCTACAACGGTTATTGAAGTAGGTGTTAATGTGCCGAATGCCAGCGTAATGGTTATCGAAAATGCCGAGCGTTTTGGACTTTCGCAATTACATCAATTACGCGGACGTGTGGGTCGCGGTGCCGAACAAAGTTTCTGTATTCTCATGACAGGCAATAAGTTATCGAAAGAAGCCAAAAAACGCATGGAAACGATGGTTCGCACCAACGACGGCTTTGAAATTGCAGAAGTTGATTTAGAATTGCGTGGTCCGGGCGACTTAATGGGCACACAGCAAAGCGGCGTTTTGGCGTTGAAAATTGCCGATTTAGTTAAAGATAAGGCGGTTTTACAGCAGGCACGCATTTTTGCCACGCACCTACTCCAAACCGATCCGGGATTGGTTTTGCAGGAACACGAAAGCACTCGGCAACATTTAAGCCGACTAATGCAGGATAAAAACCTGTGGAATTTTATTTCGTAGCGAAATCTTCGCCAATGGGTCTCCCAGCGAGTCATAGCGTGGTCGCACCATCCGTTTAATCTTTTAGAGCAAAATATCGGATACTCCGTGATGCCGCAAAGGATACCACAGCTGTCGCTTATCGGGAATATGTCTAGAAAATGTCGGAAAAACCTACACGTAACAACTACGGTAGAGAGACTGGAATTTGTGCTTCATATTAAGCTTACAAGAACATATTACGCTTCGTTCAATCCGAGCGATTTGTGTTAAGTTTCTGAAAAAAGGATTTGCGTAAAATTAAAGAGCATCATCCATTTTAATTTTTATTTAGCTTGAAATTGAATTGGCGATTTTACTTGCATTTAAATCTACCTTTTTGATTGTGTTAATAAACCAATAATCAAAACCGGATTGGCACTATGTTCTATTTTTCCAGAAATATGAATCTTTCCATCGCTGCTCTTTATTGTAAAACAAATGCTTATTTTGCATGTAGTTACTAAAAATTTCATTAATACTTCTTTGATATTCCGTTAAGGCATGGTCGTTGATTTCATGATCTAAGATAGCCTTAGCCGCGTGACAGGCAGAGCTAATAGCGAAACCTATCCCAAATGAAGAAATGGGGTCAAAAGATGCCGCGGCATCTCCTACGGCTAAAAAATTAAACGTATCAGAAGTATCAGTAAAATGAGAGAATGCGTTTCTTACCCATAGCTTTTCGTGGGTTACGGTGTTCTTCATTTTTCGCTTTACATGATTTGTTTTTAGAAGCAATTCCATCCAGCACTCAGTTCGTTGTATTTGCTTTTCTTTTACAATAATCGAGTCTGTAAATAATGAAACGACAACTCTGTTATTAGGTAACGCAGCGTAATACCACCAGCCTTCTTCAACAGTTTCTAATAATATTTCTTGTTCCAGCACTTTTTTATCTTTGAAGTGCAAGAAAGAGCCAACAGCAACCAAATCATCAAACTTTGTGAACTGAGCTCCAATTTTTCTGCATACCGAGCTCTGACGACCAGTTGCATCTACCAAGTATTTAGTTTTAATTACGAAATCTCCTTTGGTTTCATGTTTAACATTTACTAGCCAAAAAGTCTCGTTATTTTTAAACTCTATTGCTTTAGTTCTTGGGAAAATCAACGCGCCATTTTCAGAGGCCTTCTTTAATAAAAACAAATCAAAAACTTCCCTATCTAATTGAAAATTATCTACTTGCGTACTAAAGACAGAATGTCGAGAAGAGATATTTGAACTTCCCCAAGCAGCCAAACTATCATAACCGGGGAGAACGCTATTTTGATCTAGATCCGTTTTGGATATTCCCAGATATGAAAGTAAATCAAAAATACTCGCATTGACCTGCTCTCCAACGCGCAAGTTATTCAATGCGCCTTGTTCTATTAAAGCAACTTCTAAATTTGAGTATTTCAATAAGCTTAAAGCGGTGGAGGATCCAGCTGGACCTCCACCAACAATAAGAACATCTGTTTCAAATGTACTAGTCATAAAATTAGCGTCTTGATCTAGTTCCTGAACGCGGAGTACCAAGTCCATCAATGTGTAGTTCAATTGCTTTAAATCCAACCTCTTCCAAGTGCTCCATTAGTGCATTGGCTTTTGCACTTCTGTTTTTCACTTTACTTGGTGCAGGCTCGATGTAAAAT
>JAIXTU010000093.1 GCA_027483785.1 Flavobacterium sp. | reverse complement strand
CTTCGTGAATGATATCGGGTGCCGGAGTATATTCGATGTGTTCTAATTGTCGAATATCTGAAGCAATCACCAAAACGTTGTACGCTTGAAATTCCATAAAAGCATTTGGCGGAATAAAACCGTCGACAGCAACAGCTGCCCAACCGATTTCTTTAAGAATCCGATTCATGCCGTACATATTTGGAATTTCATCAACGCTGAGACCAGTTTTCGCTAATCCATCGACATACGAATGATGCGCAACTTTCGAAAGGTAATCTACGTTTTTACGCATTACGTAGCGCCAAACCGCTTGGTTTATAGGCGTGTAGTCGTCGTAATTCTGTGGCTTAATAAATTGTTTGAGATGTTGCGGTAAGCGGTCGATCAACGGATTGCTAACAAAATGCTCAGACATAGGTAATTTTTTAGCTAAAGTACAAAAAGTACAACGACGCACCACAGCGAAAACGTTGTAAATAAGTCGTTGATTGCGTTAAACTGAAATTAAAATAGCGCTATAATTGGTTAAGAAAGTTCGCTGAAATAAACGAATTCGCCTTCAATTTCAGTCAGAAATGCGTTTATTTTTTTGGTTTTGGCGGATATTGCGCTAAAATTTCCGTCACAAAATCTCGGATTTTCGCTTCTTTTCGTTTCGGATTCAAGTCGAGAAGCCCGTCGCCTTGACCCTGCCAAACTAATTCTTGTTTTCGAGTGTCAACCACATCAATGTAGAGCGTGCCGTAGGTATCGGTAGTTACAGAATAATTATTCCATCCCCAAGGACCTCCCCAGCCCCAGCCCCAACCCCAGCCCCAGCCTGCGTTCCAGTTGTTGACGTTTACTTCTTTGCGCTCTTTGGTGAAAATGTTTACCAAAACATCCGGATTATCCGATTTTGTAAAACCTTTGCTTTGCAACGATTCTTCAATGGCGGATGTTATACGTCGTTTGTCTAAGTCTGAAATAGCAACTTTAGCAATCTCAGCAGTCATTAAATTGTAGGTTTTGTAGGCAGTAAAATCAACTTTATTGTCAAAATCTGCCGAAACGTGCACGCTACGGCATCCCACCGTAAGCATCAGCACCATTAGTAAAAAAACAGCCTTTTTCATTTTCTTCTCTTTTCTTTAATACTCGTGTAAACTGCAACCACATTAAGCACTATGGATGTAAACAGCAAACTGTATTTTAAATACAAATTGTCGAATAGCCAACCTAAAGCCAGAAGTACGTTCGCGAACAGAAAAATTTTTAAGCTTCCAACTTTTTCCACTGTTTACTTCAGCAACTGCTCATCTACTAGATTTGGGATGGTAACTTTTAGTAAGGGTTGCGCTTCCATGGCGCGTTTTATAGCAAAAACAGCGTTTTCATTTCGCGCCCAGTTTCGTCGTGCAATTCCGTTGTTTACGTCCCAAAACAGCATCGATTCCAATCGTTTAGCTGCTTCTTCTGTACCATCAAGAACCATACCGAAGCCGCCGTTTATCACCTCGCCCCAGCCAACACCTCCACCGTTGTGAATCGATACCCAAGTTGCACCTCTAAAGCTGTCGCCAATAACGTTGTGAATCGCCATATCAGCTGTAAATCGCGAGCCGTCGTAAATATTTGAGGTTTCGCGATACGGCGAATCGGTACCGGAAACGTCGTGATGATCGCGACCCAAAATTACAGTTCCCAATTTTCCTTCGGCAATCGCTCGGTTAAAGGCTGCCGCTATTTCAACACGCCCTTCCGAATCGGCATATAAAATGCGGGCTTTCGATCCTACAACCAATTTATTTGCCTTGGCACTTTCAATCCATTTGATGTTATCCATCATTTGCTGTGCAATTTCTGCCGGAGCTTTCTTCGCCAAGCGCTGTAAAACTTCTAGTGCAATTTGATCGGTTAAATCCAAATCTTCCATTTTGCCGCTGGCACAAACCCAACGAAACGGACCGAATCCAAAATCAAAGCACATAGGTCCCATGATATCTTGCACATAACTCGGGTATTTAAAATCGATGCCGTTTTCTGCCATGATATCGGCGCCGCTTCTGCTTGCTTCCAATAAAAATGCGTTTCCGTAATCAAAAAAGTAAGTGCCGTGCGCTGTGTGTTTGTTTATGGCAGCAGCGTGTCGCTTCAAACTGCTTCGTACCTGTTCTTTAAACGTTTCCGGATCATTAGCCATCAAATCGTTGGCTTCCTCAAAACGTAAACCTACCGGATAGTAGCCACCTGCCCACGGATTGTGCAACGAAGTTTGATCAGAACCAATATCAATCATAATACCTTCTGTATCAAAGCGTTCCCAAACTTCAACCACATTTCCTAAATAGGCAAGCGACACCGCTTCTTTGGCCGCTTTTGCTTCTTTAACCCGTGTAACAAGTGCATCGAGATCGCTGTAAATTTCGTCCACCCACTTTTGTTCGTGTCTGATTTGCGTAATTTTCGGATTCACTTCTGCGCAAACCGTAACGCAACCGGCAATGTTTCCGGCTTTCGGTTGTGCGCCGCTCATGCCACCTAAACCAGAGGTAACAAACAAGCCGCCACTCGGATTTTTACCAATTTTTCGAAACGCATTTAAAACCGTAATCGTAGTTCCGTGTACAATTCCCTGCGGACCAATATACATATACGACCCGGCGGTCATTTGTCCGTATTGTGTAACTCCCAGTGCGTTAAAGCGTTCCCAATCGTCGGGTTTCGAGTAGTTCGGAATCATCATGCCGTTGGTCACAACCACACGAGGTGCGTTTTTATGCGCCGGAAACAAGCCCATCGGATGTCCGCTGTACATAACCAAAGTTTGCTCGTCGGT
>JAIXTU010000176.1 GCA_027483785.1 Flavobacterium sp. | reverse complement strand
GCCGTGTAAAAACAGCCGAGATGCTTTACGATTTGGTAGCAGCGAGCGAGCACAAACCGGTACACTTCATTTCAGCTTCGGCAATAGGCATTTATCCGAGTGATAAAAATCGGCTGTACACCGAAGACTTCAGCGAACGCGACGGCAGCTTCCTCTCCGAAGTTACCGTATTGTGGGAAGCGGCAGCCGATCGTTTTGCCGACTTTGGTATGCGTGTTTGCAAACTGCGCACCGGATTAGTTCTCGCTACAGAAGGCGGCGTATTTCCGCAAATTTACAATCCGATTAAAAAGGGGTTTGGAACTTGGTTTGGCGACGGTTCGAACTGGCAATCGTGGATTCATATCGACGACATGGCCGAAATTTACGAAGATGCCGAAGCTACCTATCTCGAAGGCGTTTTTAATGCCGTTGCCCCCTCGCCCACAACCAACCGAATTCTCACCGAAAAAATAGCCCACTACGCCGACCGAGCCCTTTGGTTGCCTGCTGTGCCGCGATTTGTAATGAAACTCGTTTTAGGCGAAATGCACACCTTGCTGTTCGACTCTCAACGTGTCTCGCCTGCAAAACTCATGCATAAACGCTTCTATTTCAAATACGAATCGCTCGACGAAGCCCTAAAAAACTTGTTGCAATACAAACACCCATCGCGAGACATTCTCAAACGATAAAATGGTGACAATTTGACACAGCAAACTGCTTTGGCAATATCCTTGTAGTACAGGCGTAAGCAAATTGAGATGAAATTTAAAAATCCCTTTAAATCAGAAGGAAAAATGAGTACGGAGCAAACCGAAATAAATAAGCCGGAAGAAGAAATTATTGCCGAAAATGCAGCTACTGCTGAAACAACTGACAATGCGTCGGATGTACCGACAGAACCCGAAGTGGAACTGTCGGCCGAAGAAAAGTTAACCGCAGAGTTAGCGGCTGAAAAAGACAAATTCATTCGTTTGTTTGCGGAGTTTGAAAACTACAAACGCAGAACTGCAAAAGAGCGAATTGATTTATTTAAGACGGCAAATCAAGACGTTTTGGTGGCATTGCTTCCGATTTTGGACGATTTCGATCGTGCGGTTGCCGAAATTTCGAAAGCCGAGAACGTCGACGAAGCCTTGTTTAAAGGTGTAAGTTTGATTCACGATAAGTTTAAAAGCACCTTACAAAGCAAAGGTCTTGAACAAGTTGACGTTAAAGTGGGCGATTTATTCGATGCCGATTTTGCGGAAGCTATCACGCAAATACCAGCACCTGAGCCGCATTTGAAAGGAAAAGTGGTAGATGTAATTGAAAAAGGATACAAATTGGGTGACAAAATCATCCGATACCCAAAAGTTGTAACGGGAAATTAAGATGAAAAAAGATTTTTACGAAATACTTGGTGTTCCGCGTAATGCCGATGAAGCGACAATCAAGAAAGCCTACCGCAAAAAAGCGATAGAATTTCACCCCGATAAAAATCCAGGCAACAAAGAAGCCGAAGAGCAGTTTAAATTGGCTGCTGAAGCTTACGAAGTGCTCAGTGATCCGCAGAAACGCGCCAAGTACGACCAGTACGGGCACCAAGCCTTTGAAGGCGGCGGATTTGGAGGTGGCAATATGAACATGGACGACATATTCTCACAATTTGGCGACATATTCGGCAGTGCCTTCGGTGGTGGTTTTGGCGGATTTGGCGGCGGCGGCGGACAACAACGACGCGTAAAAGGAAGTAACCTGCGCATTAAAGTTCGTTTAACACTCGAAGAAATTGCCAACGGTGTTGAGAAGAAAATCAAAGTTAAACGCAAGGTTCAGGCTCCGGGCGTTCGCTATAAAACCTGCGGAACCTGTAACGGACAAGGCCAAGTAATGCGTGTTACAAATACCATTTTAGGTCGAATGCAATCGGCAAGCACCTGCCCTACTTGCGGCGGCGCCGGACAGATTTTGGAAAACCGACCTGCCAACGCCGACGCACAGGGAATGATTGTAAACGACGAGACGGTTTCGATTAAAATTCCAGCTGGCGTTGTTGATGGCATGCAACTAAAAGTTTCCAACAAAGGGAACGACGCGCCAGGAAACGGCATACCGGGCGATTTGTTGGTTGCCATTGAAGAAGTTGAACACGAAACTTTAAAGCGCGAAGGCGAGAACCTGCATTTAGACTTGTACATTAGTTTTGCCGAAGCGGCTTTGGGTGTATCGAAAGATATCGAAGCGGTAAACGGCAAGGTCCGTATCAAGCTGGAAGAAGGTATCCAATCCGGAAAAATTTTGCGTTTGAAAGGCAAAGGAGTTCCGAACATAAATGGCTACGGCAACGGCGATTTATTGGTTCACGTAAATGTGTGGACACCCAAGACTTTAACAAAAGAACAGCGAATCTTTTTCGAAAAAGCGCTTACTGATGAAAACTTTATACCGCATCCGGAAAAAAGCGAGAAATCTTTTTTTGAAAAAGTTAAAGACATGTTCTCATAATAAAAAGTATTTTTTTACTTTTGATAAGTACTAGGCAACTAGTAATTTCTTTTTCATAGCAATTTTTCCCATCCTTGTGCAAATGAGGGTGGGTTTTTTGTTGCGAGCTATCTAAATTACGAACATTTAGAACTTAAATAGATTGACCGCCTTTCCCGCCCATCTAATCATATCTTCAGCGTCAGAGCCTTTCGAAGTGGTTGATAAGTTGTCGAAGTGCTGCCTGAGCTTGTCGAAGGCATATTTCTCTCTGTTTTTGCTGCCTAAAGCTATCGGAATTCACTTCTTTCGCTTTTTCAACTTTTTTTCATTTCCCAATCTTTCAATCTCGAATTCTTTTCGAAGCTTCTCCGGCTGTTCGCTATAGTCCGCAAAAAATACGGTTCGTTCACTCGGCACGTGTTGGGCTTCTTGGGTCGCCCACACCTACCGGTTCACGATGCCGTATTTTTCTTACGGGCTGCCGCTGCCATCCGGGCTAGAAAAATCGTTACCAACGTTTGGTGGAAAAATACCTAAAATTTAATAACTGTATTTAGGAATAAATATCTATTTTTAATAACTAACAACTTGCAAACGCCTTTTTTAAGAAAATTATCTTACTGACTAAAAAAATCAAAAAATGAGGTGAAACAGTTGAAAGCTCAAATATATAAGTAATATAAAAGCAAGCACTTTAAAGGGAAATGATAATCGGAGATTTATTCTTGTTTCAAATTGCACGATCTGTATCGTATCTAAAACTAGTAAATTAACATCGGTGCACGAATAAAAGAGTAAACCAATTAAAAGCAATAAAGGATGAAAAAAATTATAAACATTTGCACGAATAAGTACTTAAATTACACCTTAATTATATTCATTTGCACATCACTTTTTTGTCTGTTTTATTCCCTAAATACAGAATGCTTTGCATTCTTTATACATTTATTTAGTATACTATCAATTTTGCAACTAGCTAGCTTTATTTTAGGAAGCTTTTTCGGATTTCTATTTGGTTTTCCAGCGCACAACAATATTCATTTTCATGATAAATATCAAAGAAATTCATCTCTTAAAGAAATTACAAGTTGGCTTACAAAAATAATTGTCGGCGTTACACTAATTGAACTTAAAGATATTGTCATTTATTCTAAATTTTTTGTCTTAAAACTATCCTTCTATATAGACCACAGTGACAGACATTTTATTATAATAAGTTCAATCATTGGCATATTCTTCGTTCTTGGATTCATTGTATTATATATTCTTTCTGTTACTACTATTTTTGAAGAATTAGTTATAAACGATAGAAATATCGATTTTTTACTTAATGATAATAACATGAATCCAAGCGCTTTAAACATAGACAATCTATTAAATACCAATTTTTCTGAAATAAGCAATGTCAATAAGCAAGAAATACTAAAATATGTTTCAAAATATGGCGTTAATAGACTTGAGCCTCTTCTAACCAAGAGATTGGCTAAGTTCCTGTTAGCAATGAAAGAGTTTGATATTGCTTCAAAAGCTTATGAAAGTGCCTATTTAAGAAATAAAGAAGATAAGTATAGTTTACTCAACTCATGCTTTATAAAAAGTAAATTTTTGAGAGATTTTGACAATTCAAATAAAATTTTAAAAGAGTTTCTTAATGAAAATCCTGAATTTGCTCCAGCGTATTACAACCTTGCTTGTAATTATAACAGAGAATTTGTAGAATTCATTGATGATGATGATGATGATGATGATGATAGTAACTATAAATTGAAATTAAAAGAAAAAGCTAAAGAGTACTTAAAAAGAGCCTTTGAATTAGATAAAGGACTTTATAGTGAGGCATTAAAAGATTCTGAACTAAAAGGCCTTGAAGTAGATCGTATCTTCAAAGAATCAAAAAAAGAAAATATCGAATAACTTATTATGAAAAAATTTTAAGCCAACTCCAAGAAGATAAAAAAAAAATGTATTTTTACACTATTATCCTATACAAATAATTAATAAAACTTATATGGAAGCAAGCGATTTAACAACTATATAAAGAATAGGGCTACTTCAATAAGTAGTCCTATTCTTTTTTAGTGTAAAATGAAATCTAGTAATCAAATCGAAAATACACGTCCATAGTAACGGTATACTCCAATTACTCAATCAACATCTAACAATCAGGATTTAGTAGTAAATCATTCCTTAAATTCTTAGAATCGCTTGTTTTGGACTTTTTTTTAACCACATCTAATAGCCTTTATATTCTGCGACTAACTTAAGTGGTAGATTCCCAATCTTTCCAAAAATCACCAAAACTTTATAATACTTCAATAATCTATTCGGTAACGCATTTCTGCGTTAAGGATGGCAGCGGAAATCTTGTTTTGCGCTGCCGCTTACGGCGCAAAACAAATTATAGCGAACAGCCTGACGGCGCATGCACTATTGTTTTTGACGCACGATTTTTGCGCCGGAACGCCCAAGAGATAAAACTTTACGCCCTCCAGTCGGTTGTTGTTTATTGATTAAGAGTAGCCTTTAATACTACACAAGCCTTTTGTGTTTGAACATTCTTTCCAGCTCGCTACCTTTAATATTTTACAGACATCGATGGTTATTCCTTTAAAAGCTGCACGGAAAAGAGCATTTTTTCCATAAGTTTGTTACCATGGAACGGATTGATTTAAATAGTAAAGCATTAAAAAAACTATGTACACGGTACCATGTTGAAAAAATGTACCTATTTGGGTCCGTGTTAAATGCAAACTTTACTAAAGAAAGTGATATTGACTTTCTTGTAAAATTCAAAGCAATTGAATTATCCGAGTATTTTGATAATTACTTCGCATTAAAAGAAAAGTTGGAAATCCTCTTTGGTAGAGAAGTCGATTTAGTCGAAGAACAAACCTTAAAAAATCCAATTTTACTAAGATCGATTAATAAATCCAAGAAGTTGATTTATGGATGAAAGAGTTCTTAAATGGCTTTACGACGTTAAAATCGCTATCGAAGAAATTGACGACTTTTTCCGAGAAGAAGAAAGAGATTTTTTAAAATATAGAGAAAATTTAATGCTGAAGCGAGCCGTTGAAAGAAACCTTGAAATAATTGGCGAAGCAGTAAATAGAATAATCAGCCGTGACCATACTTTTACTGAGAAAATCAGTAATGCCAAGGCAATAATTGGATTACGAAATCAGGTAATTCATGCTTACGACAACATTTCTGACGAGAACATTTGGTCGATACTGATTAACCATCTTCCAAAACTAAAACGTGAAGTTTTTGAATTAATTGGAGAACACGAAAAGTAGCTTCAAACCTGAGTTCGATTTAAAAATTGCGGTCAGAAAACAGATAAATGGTTGATTACAAGGCAGATTTTTCTTGAGATACTGCAGTATCGCAAAAAAATCTAACGAAGTAGGCAGCCGCTTATCTGTTTAGCGTTGCAGTTGTTCATTTCGATTGCTATTTGATTTCACAATTTGCACATTTAAAGCGTTCTGACAATGATTTTTAATCGAACTCAGGTTTCAAATATCATGTGCTTGCCTGATTGCGAAGATTCTCAATCCGTACACAAATCATCGAAATAACTATAGAAAGCTTTACTTTTCATCTCCGGTAACGTATTTCTGCGTTAAGGATGGCAGCGGAAATCTTGTTTTGCGCTGCCGCTTACGGCGCAAAACTAATTGCAGCGAACAGCCTGACGGCGCGTGCACTATTGTTTTTGATGCACGTTTTTTGCGCCGGAACGCCCAAATTAAAATACTTCCACAAAAAAAACCGCTCTATAATGAAACGGCTTGATTAAATTTTATCTGATTTGAGTCTATCCTCTAAACTTGGCTTCCAGCTCGTAAACATGCTCTAAAATTCTAGCATCTTTATCGCTAAAGGTTACGTGGCGGCGCGACATCACAATCTTTGCTGTTTCGAACGCTTTTTTAGTCAGGTAAGTTGTAAAACCCGCAGCTCCGCCCCACGAAAATCCAGGAACGAAATTTCTCGGAAAACCGGCTCCAAAAATATTTGCCGAAACGCCTACAACCGTACCTGTATTAAACATGGTATTGATGCCGCATTTGCTGTGATCGCCCATCATTAATCCGCAAAATTGCAAACCTGTTTTCTCAAAACGCTCGGTTTCGTAGCTCCACAACTTTACTTCTTCGTAATTATTTTTCAAGTTCGAATTATTCGTATCGGCACCTAAATTGCACCATTCGCCGAGTATCGAATTTCCGAGAAAACCGTCGTGACCTTTATTCGAATACGCAAAAAGAACGGAATTGGAAATCTCTCCTCCTACGCGGCAATGCGGACCAACGGTGGTTCCGCCATAAATTTTTGCACCCAATTTCACCACTGCTTGCTCGCACAAGGCAAACGGCCCACGAATGATGCTTCCTTCCATAATCTCGGTGTCTTTTCCGATGTAAATGGGTCCGCTTGAGGCATTAAGCGTTACAAATTCCAACTTAGCGCCTTCTTCTATAAAAATATTTTCGGCTGCAATGGTTTGAACCGATTTTGGAATGGGTTGTGAAGTGCGATCGGAAGTTAGCAATTCGAAATCATCGCGAATGGCAGCGTCGTTTTTCGAAAAAATATCGTGAGGCTTTTGTATGGACACGACATCTTCGGGCACTTCGAGGATTTCGTATTGGTCGAAATCGATTTCCTCTTGTACGGAAGTGGTAAAAAACGCAATAATTTCTCCATCTTTAGCGATAGCTTGATTTGCTTCGAGGTTTTGCACCATTTCCACGAGCACGTAACTGGGCAGTACAGAAGCATCGATCATGATGTTTTCGTCGAGTTCAACCATCGGGAACTTCTCGGAAAGATATTCTTCGGTGAGCGTTGTGATCGTGTTTCCTAAATGGCGTTCCCATTTTTCGCGAATAGTTATAATACCTACGCGGATATCGGCAACAGGTCGGGTAAACGTAAAAGG
>JAIXTU010000371.1 GCA_027483785.1 Flavobacterium sp. | reverse complement strand
TAAGCCGGGTTGATTACGTTCATGTTATACATGTACTGCGTATAGTGCGGGTCTTGCTGCGCCCAAAAATCAGGCACAAGTGCAAAAAGCATCAAAGCAGCTAAACAGAGTTTCTTCATCTTAATAGGTTTTATCAACTAGCAATTTTTATTATCGGTTCACGTAAATCCAGCCCGTAATCTCTTTCCCATCGTTGGTGGTAATCACGTAGAAATACGTCGCATCAGTAAGCTCATTTCCACTGCTGTCCTGACCAAACCACTCATTCACGTAATTGTTGCGGCTATACACCTCAGTACCGTAACGATTGAAAATAACCAAACGTCTTACGTCGTAAGCACTTAAATCAAACGAATCATTAGCACCATCGTTGTTCGGTGAAATACCACGCTGGATAATACAGCCGATGTTACTAATTGTGGTAGTTTCAAAATCTGAACAACCACTTGAAGCCGTCACTGTTACAGTAAACTCTCCTGCTCCACCGACAATGATTGATTCTGGACTGTCGGGAGCTACTATTTGGAAAGGTGCGGTACCCGCCCAAGTGTATGATACCGTATCGGGGTCAAACGAATTATTAACCGGTACAGCAGTGATACGATATTGATTGTTTACACAGCCAGTTTCAAAGGAAATATTTAAATTTATCGAATCTTCAGCTACACTCACAGTTTCAGTGCTAGTACAACCAAAAATTTCAACCGTTAAACTGTAAGTTCCTATCTGGTTTGCGACTATCGTTATTCCCGTAACTTGCGTGCCATCAGGACGAGTCCATGTATACGAAGCGTCAGGATTGTTAATATCGAAATTTGTTGCTGTAAAATCAATCGTGACTGATTGATTATTACATATCACATAGGAACTGCTTCCAAAAGCTATGTCCCAAACTTGCGAAGATGGCGCAATCGTATAGCTTACAGGTGAGCTTAAACAACCTAAGATTGACACTTCAACTTGATATGTACCTGGTTCAGTTGCTGAAAAAGTATTGGTGCTTGTTGTAGTTGAAACTCCTTCAGGATTAGTGAAAATGTATGTAACTGGACTTCCGTTGGTATTGTTTGCAACCGTAGCGGAAATCGTTCCGTTCTCATCCGGACATAATTCTGTTGGTCCAGTAATTTGAACATTCCACACAATAGACGAAGGTGCTATTTCATAATTCACCGGAGCACTTACGCAACCAAAAATTGATACCGAAACTTGGTACATACCTGGTTCCGTAACAGCAAAAATGTTTTCTGTGGTAGTACTGGTTTCGCCTGCAGGATTGGTAAAGGTGAATGTAACTGGACTTCCGTTAGTGTTGTTTGCAACTGTGGCAGAAATCGTACCGTTTTCGTCTGGACATAATTCTGTTGTACCATTGATTTGAACATCCCAAACGGGATTTGCCGCTCCTATTGTAAACGTTTGACTGCTTGTACAACCTTGATTATTTACTACGACTTCGTAGTTTCCTAACTGCGTTCCATCGATAGTAATAGAAGGTGTGGTTGCAATAAGATTACCATTAAATGTCCAAGAATACGATACCAAACTGGTGTCAAAAGACCCGTTTGTGGGAACCACCGTAATCGTTGTTTGTTCTTCTGGACACAAGTCTTTAACCCCTTCAAGACTAAAAACTGGCGTTAAATCTTGTACAATCAAATCAAATTCTACTACTTGATAACAACCTGTTCCCGTCTTAGATACGCGAACATAAATAGTTTGTTGATCATTACCTAAAAATGCTTCAGGATTAGCAATTTGGCTCGCAACTATGTTTTGATCAGCGTCCTCAAAAGTCGTAAAATAATTGAGTGCGTGTGAGCCGGCAGCAAATGGTGCTAAAATTGTAGCCGCATTTTGCGTTAAATCGAAAGTTGAAGAACCCGTAGAATCACAATCTACCAAATTAAGCGGTGTACCTGCAATTGCATCTTGGAAAAACTCAACAATAATTTGATCTGTTGCGACACATGTCGTATTGGTGTACGATGCACTAATTTGATAAGTTCCTGGTTGTGTAACAACAATGGACGGTCCGTTTTGATTTGCAATAATCTCACCATTTCTTGTCCACTCAAAAGTGTAAATAGTTGGGTCAAGTTCAGAATCAATTGTTACAAAATCTCCTGGACAAATTGCATTTCCAGCCGATTCTAAAAAGTCGGTTCCTAACTCTACATTTCCGATATCGAAACTGCCTCCTTCAAGAAATACGGCGCTGTCAAACGCTGAATCGGCTCTGTCTGCAATTACTAATTTAATGTGATAAGTAACACCAGGTGTTACATTGGCTACAGCAGTCATAGGAACTGTTACACCATTAAAATTAATAGGCGCACCAATTGGATTTATCCCTAAATCTCCGTAAAAACTTTGGAAATATTCAGGATTTGCAGAATCACAACCTTGGTTATACAATTGATCTCTGATGGTAACTACGGAAATTGGAGTTGTTGTATTTGGGATAATAGCTAAATTTTCCGTTTGATTTGTTACCGTATTCGTTAATAAGAATGCGAAAGCATCCGAAAAGGAACACTGAAAAGTACCATACTCTTCACTGGCAAAAATAAATCTGAAACTAATCTGTTCTTGCAAAGGAACAAAATCAAACTCAAGCTTTGTTGCATTTTGCGAATTCATAGCTTGACCCGTGGCTTCTAAGATAATGGCTTCTAAATCATCGTCTCCAGGCCATCCAAAACCGCCATCACTTAAAATAACATCATTTGGGCCTGGCGCCGAAGCCGCGTTTCCTGTTGTTAAGATAATACCGTCCTCGAAAGGAAACTCTGAAAGTCCTTTATTAAAGTAACCGATTCCATTTGGAAAACCTGCGTTAGGAGGAATATTAAAATCTAATCCCGTTGACCAAGTTATATTTGTCACGTTAGCACAAGACGTGTCTAACAATATGTCTTCGATAAGTTGTTGTTTGGTATAAATATCTAGGTTTGTTGTAATTGGAGGTAGAATTCTTCCAATACATAGGTCGAACGTAATGTCTTGTGGCGTCCCTACTGAAGACCAGACACGTATCCAATAAGTATTTCCAACTATGTAATTGTCTTCTATACTTTGGTCTGGGTCACTACAAAACAACAAAGTCAAAGCAGAACAATCTGTTCCAGAATAAACTGCGTGATTTAGATTATCTGTTGTTCCCACAATATTTGATAGTGTTATAAGCTGCGTTGTACTGTTAGCAACAAAACTAAACCATACATCATCATCTTCGGTACCCGGACAAGTTACAGGCCCCGCGGATGCAGTAGCGCCTGTGATCGCACTACTTACAACCGTAATACATTCTAATCCATTGTTTGGTGTTACAGGAATAGCAACGGCACAATCATCATTAGTTACGGGATCTGGAGTCGTTATACATACAGTAAAGTTTGCGAATTGTGCTGCATTACCTCCCACGGTCCAAACTCTTATCTTATAAACTTGGTTAGGAATTAAATTTGTAGCAACACTCACCTCTGGAGCGCTACAATACAATTGTGTTAACGCTGTACAATCTGAACCCGAATACAATGCGTGATTGATATCGTTTGATGGGAGATCG
>JAIXTU010000193.1 GCA_027483785.1 Flavobacterium sp. | reverse complement strand
GTAGGGAAGGCAACCATTCTTCGCCTCGAATCACGTGCGTGGTTTCCATTAAATGGTCGTCTACAATATTTGCAAGATGATACGTTGGCATACCGTCGCTTTTAAACAAAACTTTATCGTCGAGCAAATTGGTTTCAAAACGCATGCGTCCGCGGATGATGTCTTGGGTATAAATCTCTGTATCTGCGGCAGTTTTGAAACGAATAACGTAGGCATCGCCACGTTGTAAACGTTCGTTAACTGCTTCTGCCGAAAGGCTTAAACTATTTTCTAAGCCGTTTCGTGTTGTTGGGCCGTAGATAAAAGTTTTACCTTCTTTCTCGGCATTTTTTCGCAGTTGATCCAAACTTTCTGCGCTATCGAAGGCATAATAGGCAAAGCCTTTGGCAACCAATTCGTCGGCGTATTGCTTGTACAAATGTTTGCGTTCGCTCTGGCGATAGGGACCAAATTTTTCATTTTTCCCAACCGTTTCATCCGGTGAAATCCCCAACCATGCTAAAGCTTCAAAAATGTATTCTTCAGCTCCGGGAACAAATCGAGTTTGATCGGTATCTTCAATACGCAGGTAAAAAGTTCCTTTATTTTTCTTAGCGAAAAGATAGTTAAACAAAGCGGTTCTTACACCACCAATGTGTAATGGCCCAGTCGGACTAGGAGCAAAACGAACGCGAACAGACATAGCGATTTTTTTAGAATGCAAAGATAATCAACCCATTTGTATGGCGCTTGCTTCTGCAAAATTATACACAAGGAAACGTTTCGAAAGATAGATTTTGTTTTCCAACCGGTATTTCTAATTGCTAATAAACTATTTTTCAGTGTGTTATTTTTTCGAGAAGCTTAGCAAGGAATTAACAATACAGAATCAGCGAAAATGCTACTTTTATCGGTTAAAAAGTACGTAATAGATGCAGCAGAAAATCATCTTCGATAAATTGGAGGATTTTATCCGAAAGTATTACTTCAACGAGGTATTACGTGGAGCCATTTTCTTCGTGGGCTTGGGCTTGTTGTATTTACTATTTACCTCTTTAATTGAATATTTTCTTTGGTTGGATTCAGCCTCTAGAACCGTAATTTTTTGGTTGTTTGTTGGAGTAGAAGTTTTTCTCTTCGGAAGATACTTAGCCTGGCCCCTAGCAAAGTTGTTCAAAATCCGAAAAGGAATTAATTACAAGCAAGCATCCGCAATTATTGGAAAACACTTTTCAAACGTCGACGACCGCCTGCTGAATTTCCTTCAATTGACAGCCGAGCCTCAGAAGTCGGAATTACTTTTGGCATCGATCGACCAAAAAGCAGCTTCTTTAGCGCCGGTTCCGTTCACAAATGCCATCGATTTTTCGAAAACAAA
This sequence comes from Flavobacterium sp., assembly GCA_027483785.1. Classification (GTDB taxonomy): domain Bacteria; phylum Bacteroidota; class Bacteroidia; order Flavobacteriales; family Flavobacteriaceae; genus Flavobacterium. The sequence goes on along the minus strand of JAIXTU010000193.1, from coordinate 15,853 downwards.
AAGATATCTACCGCTGGCCATACTGCCTATTCTTGTCGTTGCTTATTTTTTTATTTCTGGTAATTCATCTGTGCTTTCCGGAAGTTTAAATCGCGTGGTTCGCTATTCGGAGTATTTTGCTAAGCCAGCTCCTTTTAAGTTCGTCATAACAAGTGCACTTTCGGGAGTAGAAGGTCAGAGTTTTACGCTTCGTGCAGAGACAGTAGGTAAGGTAGTTCCGGAACAAGTTTCGGTATTGATTGGCGAACGCACTTTTTTAATGGATAGTGAAGAGCCGGGTGTTTTTACGTATGAATTTACTTCCCTAGAAGAAGCAGTTACGTTTGTTTTGGAAGCAAATGGTTTTCAATCGAAAGAGTATATATTACAAGTCGCGCAAGTGCCAAGTATAGTCGATTTTAAAATGCGTTTACAATATCCTGCTTATCTGCAAAAGCGTGCGGAATTAGTTTCAGGAACGGGTAATGCCGTGGTTCCAGAAGGAACTTTGGTTTCGTGGATTTTAAACACAAAAGCGACAACTGCAGTTTATTTCAACGTTCCAGATGAGAAGCAAGCTTTTACCAGTAATGAACAAACGTTTAGTTACAGCCGTAAGTTGCGTGATGCTTTATCGTACGAGATTACTACAGCCAATCAGCGTGTTTCCGATTACGAGCGTTTGAAATATCAGATATCAGTAGTTAAAGATCAGTATCCTACAATTAATGCGAAGCATGCGCCCGATTCGTTAGGTGTAGCGAAAGAAGTTGTAGTGGGAGAGCTTGCTGATGATCACGGTTTAGGAAAGTTTCAGATCGTTTATTATCCAGCTGGAAAGCCTCAAGAGGAACGTCGTTTTAGCTTTAGTGCCAAGTCTGGATTATACGACCGTTTTGTTTTTACATTTCCATCTACTTTACCGGTTGTAGAAGGCGTTAGCTATGAGTATTATTTTGAGATTTTTGATAACGACGGTGTAAACGGTGCAAAGTCGGCGAGATCTGAAGTTTTTTCGCAGCGAATTCTTACAACTGATGAACGAAATGATCAATTTTTGCAAGATCAGAAGTCGGCAATTAGCAATTTAGAGAAGAGCACCAATCAGCAAAATAAGCAATTGAGCGAGCTTGATAAACTTCAAAAGTTATCTCGAGAAAAGGACAATTTGTCGTTCAAAGACAAACAAAAGTTAGAAGACTTTATCGAGAAACAACAGCAAACGGAAGAGAAGATGCAGAAGTTTGCCGAGAAGTTAAAAGAGAATTTACAGAAGTCTGAATTGGGTAAAAACGATGAAGAAAAAAAAGATTTAGAGAAGCGTTTGGAGAAAAGTGAAAAGGTGTCTGAAGAAACCCAAAAGCTTTTAGACGAATTGAAAGAGCTGGGCGATAAGTTGAAGCAGGAAGATTTGTTGGAGAAGATGGATAAGTTGGAAAAGATGACGAAATCTCAAACCAGAAATCTGAAGCAACTTGTTGAAATGACTAAGCGTTTTTATGTTAAGAAAAAAGCGGAACAACTCGCTAAGAAGCTTGAGGAGTTAGCTCAAAAACAGGAGCAGCTTGCCGATGAGCAAGTTCCGAACGAAGACAAGAAACAAGAGGATTTAAAGAAAGATTTTGAAGAGGTAGAAAAGCAGTTGGAGCAATTGAAGAAAGATAATGAAGAATTGAAGGCTCCGATGGAAATTCCAAGTGATCAAAAGAAAGAGGAGTCGGTTAGGGATGACATGAATAAGGCGGGTGAGTCGCTTAAGCAAGAGAATCAATCGGGCGCAAAGCCTAAGCAAAAAGCTGCTGCTAAGAAGATGAAAGAAATGTCGCAAATGATGGCAGAGTCGATGATGTCTGGCGAGTCTGAATCTAACGAGGAAGATGCAAAAACGCTGCGTCAGATTCTAGATAATTTGTTGTCGTTTTCGTTTTCTGAGGAAGCCCTTATGAAAAAGTTTCAAAGCCTGCAACGTTCTTCGCCCTCATACAATACACAACTTAAAAAGCAACAAGATTTAAAACAGCAGTTTCAACACGTAGACGATAGCTTGTTTGCACTTAGTTTGCGCAATCCAAGAATTGCGGAGGAGGTCAATAAAGAGATTGGAGAAATTACTTACAACATTGAAAAGTCCTTGGAACAATTAGTGGAAGGTAATGTAAGCCGCGGAACGTTTCATCAGCAGTATACAGTCTCTGGCAGCAATAAGTTGGCTGATATGTTGTCTGAAACTTTGAATAGCATGCAAATGAGTATGAGTGGTTCGGGCAGTGGTGGTAAAGGAACGCCTAGTCCGGGTCAAGGTTCGGGCAAAGGTGGTCAGTTGCCAGACATCATTCAGAAGCAGCAAGGTTTAGGTGAGAAGATGGGGCAACAACAGGGAAATAAAAATCAAGGAAACCAACCGAATGGGCAGCAGCAAGGCGGTAGTCAGCCGAACGGCAAAGAGGGCGGTAAGTCCGGTTCTGGTAAAGGTGAAGGTGAATCGGGTGAAGACGGCGAAGGTGACGCGAAAGCCATCATGGAGATTTACAAGCAGCAGCAGCAATTGCGGGAAGCTTTATCGAAAGAATTGGAGCGAAAAGGCATGACGGGTGCTGGACAAAATGCCTTGAATCAAATGAAAGAATTAGAGAAGCAGTTGTTGAATCAAGGTTTCAAGAATAATTTACAACAGCGTGTCCAAGCGATTAAGCAAGAGTTATTGAAACTAGAGAAAGCAATTCGCGAACAAGGCGAAGACAATAAACGACAGTCGCAGACTAATCAGAAGTCGTTTTCAAACAACGCGCCTGAAATTAGCCCTGCGTTACGCGACTATTTAAACAGTATTGAAATATTAAACAGACAAGCCTTACCTTTGCGCGCCATTTACGGAAAGAAGGTACAAAACTATTTTAGCAATGATTGAGTTTCACAGTGAAACAGATTTTGAATTAACAGACGAGAAATTAGTTGCTGATTGGATTTTACGTGTTGCGCACAAGCACGGTAAGTCGATTAGTGAAATCAGTTATGTGTTTTGCACCGACGAGTATTTGTTAGACATGAATCAGCGGTTTTTGAATCACGACACACTAACAGACATTATCACTTTCGATTACACAGTAGGCAATGAAATCGGTGGAGATGTGTTTATCTCGACAGAACGCGTGACCGAGAACGCAGTGGATTTCGGAGTAGAATTTAGTGAAGAATTGCGACGAGTAATTATTCACGGTGTATTGCACTTATGCGGCTTTAAAGATAAATCGGAAGACGACGAAGCGCAGATGCGCAAACTGGAAGACAAAGCATTAGAAATGTTCCACGTGGAACACTAACTTGATTGTTCCACGTGGAACACTAAATTATGTTTAAAGATATATACGATGTGATTGTAGTTGGCGCTGGGCACGCAGGTTGTGAGGCTGCCGCTGCTGCCGCAAATATGGGGGCGAAAACTTTGCTGGTAACAATGAATCTGCAAACAATTGCGCAGATGTCTTGTAATCCGGCGATGGGTGGTATCGCGAAAGGACAAATTGTTCGCGAGATCGATGCGATGGGAGGATATTCAGGCATAGTGTCGGACCGCACGGCAATTCAGTTTAAAATGCTCAATAAGTCTAAAGGACCGGCAATGTGGTCCCCGAGAGTTCAGAGCGATCGCATGCGTTTTGCGGAAGAATGGCGCGACATGCTAGAAAACACACCCAACTTAGACTTTTATCAGGAAATGATTTCAGGTTTGTTGTTTGAAGGCAACGCTATTTCTGGTGTTAAAACAAGCTTGGGAATCGAAATCAAAGGCCGTGCTGTCGTGCTAACCAATGGTACGTTTTTAAACGGATTGATTCACATTGGTGAGAAGCAATTTGGTGGAGGTAGAGCGGGTGAGTCGGCTGCTTTTGGAATTACTGAGATTTTAAAAGATCACGGATTTGAGAGCGGACGTATGAAAACAGGCACGCCACCGCGAGTAGATGCTCGTTCAATCGACTTTAGTAAGCTGCAAGAAGAACCGGGCGACGTGCAACCGCAGAAATTTAGTTACAGCAATTTGTCGCAGCCATTACAGGAACAAAAGAGTTGCTATATGGCATACACTTCTCCATTAGTGCACGATTTGTTGCGTAGCGGGTTTGATCGTTCGCCGATGTTTAACGGACGTATAAAAAGTATCGGTCCGCGTTATTGCCCATCGATCGAAGATAAAATAAATCGCTTTGCAGATAAAGAACGTCATCAATTGTTTATTGAGCCCGAAGGTTGGAAAACACGCGAAATGTATGTTAATGGATTTTCCACTTCTTTGCCTGAAGACGTTCAATTCAATGCGCTAAGTTCGGTTGTCGGTTTCGAGAATGTGAAGTTTCTCCGACCGGGTTATGCCATAGAATACGATTATTTTCCGCCAACGCAACTTAAGCATACGCTCGAAACAAAGCTTATCGATCACTTGTATTTCGCAGGACAAATCAACGGAACTACGGGATACGAAGAGGCGGCGGCGCAAGGACTTATGGCTGGAATCAATGCTGTTTTAAAGTTGCGCGAGCAAGAGCCGTTGATTTTGAAGCGCGATGAAGCCTATATTGGTGTACTTATCGACGATTTGATTACCAAAGGAACCGAAGAACCATACCGCATGTTTACGTCGCGCGCTGAATACAGAACGCTGCTACGTCAAGATAATGCCGACGAACGCTTAACGCGAAAAGCATTTGATATCGGTTTAGCTAGCGAATCGCGCTTACGCAGAATGGAAGAGAAGTATGCGAAAGCCCAAGATGTTGTGACTTTTTTCAGAGAAACGAGTGTAACACCTTCGGAAGCGAATCCGATATTGACTGCACGCGAATCGGCAGAGATTGTTCAAAGCGATAAAATGTTTAAAGTTTTTTCTCGTCCACAAATAGATTTAGCTGCGATGCGAGAACTTGAGAAAGTACAAGCTTTTTTAGCTGACAAAGATTTGGATACTGAGATATTAGAACAAGCAGAAATTATCGTGAAGTATTCGGGCTATATAGAAAAAGAACGCAATCAAGCCGACAAGCTACAGCGTCTTGAAGATATAAAGATACCCGAAACCTTCGATTACATGCAACTAAAATCTATGTCAATTGAAGCACGGCAGAAATTAACAGCTATCAAACCAATCACTTTAAGCCAAGCATCGAGAATTAGCGGCGTATCGCCAAGCGATATTTCAGTTTTGCTTGTGCATATGGGTAGGTAGTTTCACGTGGAACACAAATGAGAAGAACACTGTTTATAAGCCTTAGCGCAATTTTTCTTTTTTTACTCGACGGCTGTGGTGCCGGAAAATCGACATTAGTAGACGATTATTTTATTGCGGTGGAAGGAAAGAAGGTTTCGAACAAAGCGGTTAATGCTTTCATTTTTGAGAACCGTAACAACGAACTGCATTTCCGAAACTACATGCGCGCACGCTTTGGCGTTACAGGTGAAGACTTTGATGTAGATGTGAGCGTAAATGGCCAACCTATTCGGCTGCTCTTTTATAGCAAGAACGATTTTGACCGCTATTTTGAAAGGTATAATTTCAAATATACAGGACTGGTCGATGATATTACAGTCGATCAAATGGCAGCCAACCATTTCGTAGCAATTAGTGCTGTAGATGCTGCTGGAAACGATGCGCTCGATGAATCGCATATTATTTATCAGGAAATGATTGCTTTCTTAAACGATTTCAAAAAACAATACCTCCGATTATGAGCGCTACCGAAAATTTACGCGTTACCGATTTTAGCGTTTCAAAAGAAGTTTTTGAGTTGCATTTTAACGAATCGCTACAAGCTCTGGAAACTTTTCCTAAACCTGCCAACATCGACAGGTATTACCAATCCGATGATTATATTTCTCACACCGATAATAATACCGGCCTGGTGAACAAGATTTATCAATCGGTGAAGCAATACATGTTGTCTAAAAAGGTGCGTTTATTGTTTCAACACAAGCGAGATTTAAAGACTGTTTTAGACATTGGTGCAGGTACAGCTTCATTTGTAAAACTACTGCAAACAGTAAATGTGCTGGCAAAAGGCGTGGAGCCAAGTGAAATTGCACGAAAGCATGCTGCCGAAAAGGATGTAAAGTTGTTCGAGAACATTGAGCAAGTTTTTGGACTGCAATTCGATGCAATTACCATGTGGCATGTACTGGAACACATACCCGATCCAAAGGCACACCTGCGTACATGCTACGAGCTGTTGAATAAAGACGGTTTGCTGGTTATTGCCGTTCCGAATTATAAATCGTTCGACGCAAAATATTACGGAGCTTTTTGGGCCGCATACGATGTCCCAAGACACCTTTGGCATTTTAATCAAGTGGGGATGCAACAAATATTAAGAGAAAGCGGTTTTGAAGTTCGCACGATAAAGCCCATGATTTTTGACGCCTTTTATATTGCATTGCTTTCTGAAAAGTATAAAAACGGACGCAGCTCTATCTTTAAAGCATTTTGGATTGGCTTATGCTCAAACTGGAAAGCCTTAGGCAACAAAGAATATTCTAGCCTCATTTACATCGCTCAAAAATCGTAAAAAACTATTTATTTAACCGCTATTCAACGATTGCGAGCTATTACAACTGTTTGCTTGGGAAAATTCTAAAAGAGCCTTAAAACGCCTTTATTTAAGTTGTTTTTAATAAGCTATTCTAATAACGTTCTTGTTTTTTATAAATTTATCTTATACTAAGAAAAACATGTCGTTGCATTTCAAAATTTCTACATTTGTGCGATTTTAAAATTGAATAATGAAAAAAGTAGTTGTAATTCTTGCGTTCGGACTTTTAGCACTTGCGTGTTCGAAAACCGCAGAAGTAAAAGAGGCTAAATATGCTTACATCGATACAACAAAGTTGATGGAAGAGTATGAGGAAGCAAAAGATATCGAGGCGAAATACAAAAATAAATCGGAGGAAGCCGGTCGAAAGTTTGAAGTAGCCGAGCAGAATTTTAAAGCTGACGCTGAAAATTTCGAGCGCAGTGCGCGTGCAAATGGCGAAGCTTGGGCGCAACAAAAAGGTGCCGAGCTACAGCGTCGCCAACAAGAATTGCAATATTCTGCACAGGCAGTTGCACAGCAATTACAGCAACAAATGGGTACAGAAATGGACTCGTTAGTAAAGAACGTTAAATCGTTTATCAAAGATTACGGAAAGAAAAACGGTTACAAATACATTTTTGGAACAGGTGAAGCCGCTACGATTTTGTACGGCGATGAGAAAGAAGATATCACCAAAGAGATTATTAAGTTGCTGAACGAGAAGTATAAAGCTACGCCAGCGAAAGAAACTGCAGAGAAAAAATAATTTTCCATTTATAAAAACAGACGAACCCAGAGCAATCTGGGTTTTTTTATGCTCGTTTTTTTGGAACGATTTTCCGCAGTAGCGACAGCAGCGGCATCCCCCGACGTTAGGAGGGGATATAGCGAATGGCGCGGTGCCGGCGCTCCGCAATTTTTTCGTAAGGACTTAGCCGGCAACTGCCCAAATAACATGAGTTCGACATAAAAATCTTTGTTAGATCTCGCAAAGTGAGATTTTTAGCTTCCAAAAGGAAATTTTTTAGAAGCGACTGTTTAAATGACTTATAACTTTATTTTTTACATCTATCTCACGTTAAATAAAAAACCGCCTCGTATTTTGACAACGAGACGGTTCGTAATTTCCAGAAAATCAAATTCTTGTTTATTTTTCGAGTGCGTATCTGCGTGCCACTTCCGTCCAATTAATTACGTTGAAAAACGCTTCGATATAATCCGGGCGACGGTTTTGATAGTTCAAATAATACGCGTGTTCCCAAACATCGAGACCTAAAATTGGCGTCCCTTCGCAGCCAACTTCCGGCATCAAAGGATTGTCTTGATTTGGTGTAGCACACACTTCAAGTTTTCCGTCTGATTTCACGCAAAGCCAAGCCCAGCCTGAGCCAAATTGTGTTGCTGCAGCCTTCGCAAATTTTGCTTTAAACTCGTCGAAAGTTCCAAAATCGCGCTCAATAGCAGCAGCTAATTCGCTTGTAGGTAAACCACCGCCGTTTGGCGACAATACAGTCCAAAACAAATTGTGGTTGTAAAAACCACCTCCATTGTTGCGAACTGCAGCATTTTTCTTGTCGAGATTGATTAAGATATTCTCGATAGTAAGTCCTTCTAAATCAGTTCCTGCAATTGCCGCATTCAAATTGGTTGTGTAGGCGTTGTGGTGTTTTGTATGATGGATTTCCATCGTGCGCGCATCGATGTGCGGTTCTAAAGCGTTGTAATCGTAAGGTAATTTTGGTAATTCAAAAGCCATAATGTTGTTTTTAAGTTTAACAAAAGGACTTCAAATTTAGGTAATAAATTGCGGGCTTATTGGTAAAGTAAAGTTATATTTTAGCTAATTTGTGAAAAAAAATCTGCGTTTAGAAAACTGCTTAAAACATGCCGACAATTTCTGAAACTCCATCAATTTCAATTTACTACGCTTCGGCCGGATCGGGTAAAACCTACACACTCGTTAAAGAGTATTTGAAAATCCTTCTATGTAGCCCGCGCATTGACGCCTACAAGCGCATTTTGGCAGTTACGTTTACCAACAAAGCCGTCAGCGAAATGAAGAGTCGGATTTTGGAAAGTTTATACGCCTTTTCGCTCGACGAACCGTCCGATAAAATGCGAGAATACCGCGCTTTAATTAGCAATGAAATAGGAAAGTCGGAGCAAGAAATTCAACAGCATGCCAACGCCATCGTTAAGAACTTGTTGCATAATTATGCTTCGTTCGACATCATGACCTTGGATAAATTTACACATCGGGTTATCCGTGCTTTTGCCGTCGATTTCGACTTACCGGTAAATTTTGATGTTACACTCGACACCAAAACTATTTTGCAAGAAGCTATTGAACGCGTGATTAATGATGCAGGAAACGACCCCATTCTGACCGAAATATTACTAGAGCACTTAGAAAATAATGTAGAAGAAGGAAACAGTCATCGGATGTTTCAGCAGCAACTGTATCGCGATGCCGAAGTAATTACTAAAGACGATTTTAAATCGGGATTGGAAGATCTTCGCGACTATACTATGTTCGATTTTCGGAGTTTTCAGAAGCAACTTCGTCAGAAAATTTCGGAGGTAAAAGCTGAGCTCGCCAAACGTTCGGTAGAAATAAAGGTAGATTTCGACCGCCTGTGGGAACAGGGCCCGTTTATAGCACCAAATTCGAAATTCATTTCGCAAATACAGACGCAAGACGACAAGTATTTCGACAAAAAGTTTGAAACTATTGAATCGCTTCGTGTAAAAAAGGGATTTGATGCGCCGGCTTTACTTTCAGATTTAGAAAAACTGCTCGCAAAAATGTGGGTCATTTACGAGCTACGGGCACGAAAAAGCAGATTTCAATTAATTGTAGATAAGATCGTTGGCATGTCATTATTGTTGCAAATTCGCAAAGAGTTTCGGGAAGTACAACGCGAGCGCGACGAAATACCGCTTTCGGAATTCAACGAAATAATTGCCAACAACTTACAACAACAACCGGCACTTTTTATTTACGAACGAATAGGAGGGAAGTACGATCATTTTTTTATTGATGAATTTCAGGATACTTCGGTGCTGCAGTGGAACAATTTGGTACCGTTAATCGATAATACGACAGCCGGCATGTCGGAAGACGGAACCAAAGGAACTTTAATGATTGTTGGCGATCCGAAACAGGCTATTTATCGCTGGCGCGGCGGAAGAGCAGAATTGTTGCAAGGACTTGCTAACCAGACAAATAAACCTTTTGTGAACGATGATGTACAAACTTTTGTACTCGACACCAATTACAGAAGTTTTAGTAACGTTATTGAATTCAACAATGCTTTCTTTGATTATTCGAAAGAGTTTTTAGCCAGTGAAAGCACCAAAGCACTATACAGCGAAACAGCATCGCAGAAGCCAAACAGCAAGCAGGGTGGGAGTGTACGCGTTACAGTAGCGGATGTTGTCGAACATGAAAATGTGGTTATTGATTCGATTCGCCATTTTTTAAGTTTGGGATTCAAATACCAAGATATAGCCGTTCTCAGTAACAAGAACGCTGAATTGTATAAAATTTCCGAGGTTTTACTAGAGAATAACATACCGATTTTAAGTGCCGAATCGCTGCAAATAAAAGCTTCGCCCGATGTTAAACTGATAAAAGCTTTGTTGCAGCTTTTGTATAATCCTGAAGACACCAATGGGCAGTTTGAGTTTTTGTACTACTTAGCGCTCTTGCAAACTGATTTGACTATCGATGAGTATATTAGTTCTAATTTGAAATATTGGGGCGAAAACAAAAAAGTTGATTTTCCCCTTCCTACTGCATTTCCAGCAAACTTCGATACACTGCGCTTGATGAGTATTTTTGAAGTAATTCACCTGTGTACGGTTTGGTTAGAAGCGCAAAAACAACACGCTTTTAGTGATGCGTATTTGCAGGTTTTTGGCGATTTAGCTTTGCAATGTGAAGCGAGAGGACTCACAGGTTTGCAAGATTTCTTGGAGTTTTTGGAAGAAAAGAAAGGTTTGGAAGTAGCTGTAGCGCCGCCACCGGGAGTGGATGCAGTGAAATTGATGTCTGTGCACAAGTCAAAAGGACTTGAATTCCCTGTAGTTATTTATCCATTTGTTGCTAATCCGCGAAACGCTCCTTCGGAGAAATTGTGGATTCCGAACGCAGCCGAAGACATCGATTTACCGCTTACGTTAATCGATTCGAACGTAAAGAAAGAAGTATTGAACGACACGGCTGAACTGGTTTTCACAGAAGTACAGGAACAGCGACAAACAGATAAAATGAATCAGTACTATGTGGCATTTACTCGCGCCGAAGAACATCTACATATTGTGACAGTTCCGCCGCCGAAATCGAGTTCAAATCCGTTTAACATCGAAACCATACTAACTACTTTTGCGACTGATTTTGGCATGCAAGCGTTAGAATCGCAATCGTTTATTTTTGGCGATGATACAACTTCAAGAACGGCTACTACCGACAGCATCTCTGTGGATTATTTATCGCGAACACCTCAGAAAGAACAGCGAAATGCAATAAAAATTGCCGATCGAGCCGCTCTACTGTGGGGATCAGCTGCCGAGAAAGCGCTCGCAACAGGGATTTTACTGCATGAATTATTGGCAGAAGTAAAACTGCAAGAAGACGTACAAAACGTGATCGAAAAAGCCGTGCAATCGGGCAAGTTAACAAGCAATGAGTTAGCGCCGATCAGCTTACAAATGCAGAAAATAGTTGCGCATCCCGACTTAAGCGAGTTTTTTAGTCGCGCCGTTAAAACAATTACCGAACAGGCTATACTTTCAGATCATGCATCGATCTTAAAACCCGATCGAGTAAGTTTTTTGAATAAAAATCAGGTTGCATTACTAGACTATAAAACCGGAAGTAAACGCAGTGAACACGCGAAACAATTAAACTCATACGCAGCAGTTTTGCAAGAAATGGGATTAGAAGTTGTAAAGAAAGCCTTGGTTTATACTTCGGAAGAATTGGAAGTTGTTTTAGTTCCCTAAAGCGACAATGACTACAACTGTAACCCGCGAAAAGAAAGCAGTTCCGATAAAATTTTTAAATCGAACTTAGGTTCATAACTTTGGCAGACAAATAAAAAAAGTATGTACGGCAAAATTCAACAGCATTTGCAAGCAGAGCTTGAGCAAATTCGCGAGAACGGATTGTTTAAGCAAGAACGCATTATCACATCTCCGCAGGGAGCAGAAATAACCATTTCAACAGGCCAGACTGTTTTAAATTTCTGTGCGAATAACTATTTAGGATTGTCGTCGCATCCAGAAGTGGTACAAGCAGCAAAAGATGCTTTAGATACGCACGGTTTTGGAATGTCGTCGGTGCGCTTTATTTGTGGAACTCAAGACATTCACAAGCAGTTAGAGCAAGCAATTGCCGATTTTTACGGAACGGATGATACCATTTTGTACGCTGCGGCTTTCGATGCAAACGGTGGAGTTTTCGAACCTCTGTTGGGCGAACACGATTGCATTATTTCCGACAGTCTTAATCACGCTTCCATCATCGACGGCGTTCGTCTGTGTAAGGCAGCACGTTATCGGTACGAAAACAACAACATGGCCGATTTAGAACAACAACTAATTGCTGCTACCGAGAAAAACCACAGATTTAAATTGATTGTAACCGACGGCGTATTTTCGATGGACGGTCTTGTTGCTCCTCTAGATCAGATCTGTGACCTGGCCGAGCGTTACGATGCTTTAGTGATGGTGGATGAATGTCATGCCGCGGGATTTATCGGGGCTACTGGTAAAGGAACGCTGGAAGCTAAAAACGTTATGGGCCGTGTGGATATCATAACGGGTACTTTGGGTAAAGCATTGGGTGGCGCTATGGGCGGATATACAACAGCAAAGAAAGAAATCATCGAAATCTTACGTCAGCGTTCGCGCCCGTATTTGTTTTCCAACTCGTTGGCACCGTCAATTGTAGGAGCTTCGTTAAAGGTTTTTGAATTGTTGAAGACCGACACAAGCTTACGCGATACGTTGGAATTCAACACGAATTATTTCAAGAATGGGATGAAAAAAGCAGGTTTTGATATCATAGATGGCGATTCGGCTATTGTCCCAGTCATGTTATACGACGCAAAATTGGCACAAAATATGGCTGCGAAGCTGCTCGAAGAGGACATCTACGTAATTGGCTTTTTCTTCCCAGTTGTGCCAAAAGAAAAAGCAAGAATTCGAGTCCAATTATCCGCTGCACACACAGTTGAACACTTAGATAAAGCTATTCAGGCGTTTACTAAAGTTGGAAAAGAACTTACTATAATTTAAAAGTTTTTTTACATTTCGAGACGTTTTTTAACAGATGCTTTTTTTATAAGAAATATCAACTTACTTTTGCCACAACTAATTAAGTAACTAAATAACTCAAGTATGAAAAATCTTAGCAAGTTTTTTGCTGCTTCGTTGTTAGTACTAGGACTCAGCGCTCAGGCGCAAGACGGAGACAATCAATGGGCATTGTCGTTTGGTGTCAATGCTGTTGACACGAGAACTAGCGCTAATGGAAGTGGTGTTTTTGATCAACCCTTCAAAGTAAGGGACAACTGGAATATTCTTCCATCTGTTTCTTACGTTAGCCTAAATCGCTACATAGCTGATGGCTTCTCTGTTGGCGCAACAGGTTCAATCAACAGAATTACCAAACTAGTTTATCAATCTGAATTGGAACCGAGAGACTACCTTACAGTTAATCCAGGTGATTTAGATTACTACGCTATCGATGGACACATCCGTTATAGCTTTATGAATTTAATCAAATCAAAAGTACTTGAGCCAACTTTAAGTATTGGTGGTGGTTACCAGTGGGTAGGCGATTTTGATGCTGCTACATTAAATGGTGGTGCTGGATTAACTTACTGGTTTGCAGAAACGGTAGGTTTATCTTGGCAAACAGTTTATAAGTATTCATTTGCAGACAACCGCGCAAACGCTGACCGTGCAACAGGTATCCCAACACATTTCCAACATTTAGTTGGTTTAACTTTTAAATTCGGAGGAAAAGATACTGACAACGACGGAATCTACGACAAGTATGATGCTTGTCCAGAAGTAGCAGGTCCTAAAAACCTTAATGGTTGTCCTGATACAGATAATGACGGAGTTCTTGACAAAGACGATTCATGTGTTGATGTGGCTGGTCTAGCTGCATTCGCTGGTTGTCCAGATACTGATGGCGACGGAATTCAAGACAGCGAAGATGCATGTGTTGATGTTGCAGGTATCAAATCATTGAAAGGTTGTCCAGATGCTGATGGCGACGGAATTGCCGATAAAGACGATAAGTGTCCAACTACTAAAGGGCCAAGAGATAACCAAGGTTGTCCTTACCCTGATACAGATGGCGACGGAGTTCTTGACAAAGACGATAAGTGTCCAAATGAAAAAGGTGTAGCTTCTAACAACGGTTGCCCAGAAGTAGCAATCACATCTGAAGCTGTAGATCGCTTAAACGCTTACGCTAAAACAATCTTGTTCAACAGCGGTAAGACTTCATTCAAGCAAGAAACTTTCGCAGTACTACAGTCTATCACTGCAATCTTGAAACAATATCCAAGTGCTAAATTCTCAATCGAAGGACACACGGATAGCGATGGTAAAGATGCTGCTAACCAGAAATTATCTGAGGAGCGTGCTGCAGCTGTGAAAAACTACCTAGTTGAAAATGGTGTGGCTGCTAGCAGATTAACTTCTGCAGGTTTCGGAGAAAGCAAACCAATCGATTCTAACAAAACAGCTAAAGGAAAAGCTAACAACCGTCGTGTTGAGGTGAAATTAGTAAACTAATCTCAATACTATAAATTAGTAAAAGGCTGCAAGTTGCAGCCTTTTTTTATGTGCTTTTTCTAGACTTACTTTTCTTAACCATAGCTTTTCTAGCTGTTCACATTCCTTTTCTATAGCAGAAAAGCAATAGCTTTTCAAGTTCTATATCACTACTTTTTGTAGCTTTCGTTCGATTTTTAATTCCGAGAAAATCGCAGAACAAAGCAATCTTTTAAAATCGTTAAGTTTGCTTTGCACTCTTTTTCTTAATTGACATGCATACTACTAAAATTTGAAAATTAGCCTTTCCGATCGTAAAATCACGTGAACCAGGCACTATTAAAGCTCAAACCGAACAACCTTTTTTCTACCCAATGCAACAAAATCAATGGCAGCTAATACCTTTCTACAACTTTTAAGTGCCGAAATGTTCGCACACTGCGAGAAAACAGGAGCATGGCCCGTAGTGATTCTTCCCAGCAAACGCGCCAAAATTTTTCTGCTTCGCGAACTGCGATCCAATTGCCAAACTCCCGTTTTTGCTCCCGAAATATGGAGCGTAGAAGAATTCATTTCAAAGGTTAGTGGAGCCAATCCGATAGAAGAACTCAACTTATTGCTCGAGTTTTACAACGTCTACAAGTCCGTTACTAGCCACGAAAACGTTCAAGAGTTCTCGTTTTTCGCCAATTGGGCACCAACCGCCCTAGCCGATTTCAACGAAATCGACCGCTATCTGCTCAATCCAGACGCAATTTTCGACTACTTGAAAGCCATAGACGATATCAAAAAATGGGGCGCAAACCCCGACGATACGCCGCTGCTCAAAAGATATCTCAACTTCTGGAACCAGCTTCCTAAATATTACTACGCGCTCAAAGAACGATTATTACACCTCAATCTCGCTTATCAGGGATTGGCATATCGCAAAGCAAGCGAGCAAATCAACGCGTTTGCAGCAAATACTGAGGCGCACTTCTTCTTCGCAGGATTTAATGCGTTAAACGCCGCCGAAGAACGCATTATCAAAAGTTTGATGGAAGTCGGAAAAGCACAGATTTTTTTCGACATCGATAAAACCCTCTTCGCCGATAAAACCCACGATGCCGGACTCTTTCTGAGACGCTACGCCACAACCTGGCCGCAGTTTCGAACCCAATCCATGAATTTTGTCACCAACGAGTTCAGTCAACACAAAGAAATCAACTGCCTCGGAACTACCGGACGCATCGGACAAACAAAAATTGCCGCGCAAATCCTGAACGATTGGGTGCAGCAAAATCCTGATCGGCTTTCTAAAACAGCAGTAGTCTTAGCCGACGAATCGCTGCTGCAACCGCTCTTAGCTGCGCTGCCTTCGCACATCGAAACACTAAATATTACGATGGGCTTGCCGTTGGAAAAATCTTCGGTAGTACAGTTATTTAAAGATATTCTACGCATGCAACTCGCCGCAAAGCAACGAAAAGGTGGAAGTATTTATCACCGCGATTTGCTCCGCGTACTATCGCACAATT
>JAIXTU010000422.1 GCA_027483785.1 Flavobacterium sp. | reverse complement strand
TTTCCTTTTTCACTTTCAACTGTAATGCTAACATTATGGTCGTCGGCAATTCTTTTCACGTAGGCTAAGCCTAATCCGTGTCCTTTTACGTTATGCACGTCTCCGGTGTGTTCTCGATAGAACTTTTCGAAGATTCGTTTTTGGGCAGCTTTACTCATACCTGCACCTTGGTCGGTGATTTTCACAAGAATAAAATCTTTCAGATTTTCAGTGAATACATCGATAACTGGTGGCAGCGGCGAATATTTGATTGCATTATCAAGAATATTCACAAATACGTTTGTAAAATGTACGTCGTTTAGTAGGGCAACATCTCTTTGTGCTTCGAAATGTGAACTTACTTTTCCTTCTCGATCTTCAATAATTAGACGAACATGTTCCATAGCATCTTCTAAAATCTCGTGAACGGAGATTGATTCTTTAGAGATGTCGAGCTCGCGCTTTTCTAATTTTGAAATTCTTAGAACGTTCTCAACTTGTGCGTGCATTCGTTTATTTTCCTCACGAATCATACCCAAGTATCGAGTCATCTTCTCGTCATCAGCCTTTACCTTAGGATTTTTTAACGAATCTAGTGCCAAATTTATTGTTGCGATTGGCGTTTTAAATTCGTGAGTCATGTTATTGATGAAGTCGGTTTTAATCTCCGAAATCTGTCTTTGCTTAATTAATTGATTTAAAGCACTGCTGTAAGCGATGATGATTAGCAAAGTGAATAAGGCCGACAAAATTGTTATGTTCAACAATTCAGAAAAGAGGAACTTTTTCTTTTCGGGAAAGGTTAGCATCAATTTATACTTACTTTCACCTTGGCTGTTTGTTAAAATTCGCGTCGAAAACGTCTCGCCTTTGATCTCTTCGAAATTTTCGCTTTTGATTTTTGTCGCCAATCCATTCTCGTAGACGCCAAATTCAAAGGGGGTTAGCACATCTGCATCTCGAAGTTCTTTACTTAACATTAATCGCAAACGATCTACGGAAATACGATCACTGAGCGATTTATTTTCGACAATGTCTTTAAAGAAGATTTCGTACTGCGCTTTATCGAGTAGATCGATTTTTCCTGTTTTTGTAACGGTTAGTGAAGGCGATACATTTTGCTGGAAATCAGCATTATCTAAAGCAGATCCGGAATAAACTTGTGTTTTACTTTTTGAGATAAAGTTAGCTGCCATAACTGAATCTCGTTTTTTGTCAAAGAACGATAAATTGTAATCTTCTGCCACTATACTATTGCTGTAAACAATAGTTTCGTTTGTAAGTTTGTTTTGTTGCACCAAAATAAAGTTAAGTAAATCACTCTGTTTTGGACTTGTACCAATACTGTCTTTCAATCGATTATACTCAGCCAACATGCTGTAGGTTTCTTGTTGCTGAACGTGTTCTGCAACGTTAGAAATAACCTGATTAACATGATACTTAAACTGCTCATTATTGTTTTGAAAGGACGTGTTGATGAGATACGATTGCACAATTATAATGCCTATCATTGACAGACTCATGAAAAAAACTAAAAGCCGAAATAAGTACTTACTCATCACAGCAAAATTAATATTTTAACAATTGTACCTTTTAACCGTTAACCAAACATTAACAAAACGCCCTTTTATTGAGAAAATTGTAAGAATTTATGTATTTTTTCAATCTGACCGTAAAGTTCTGTAAGATTATTATTGTATATTATAAAGCTACTTTGAGAAAGTCTTATATCGTCTGAAGTTTGCAGCGCTATCCGGTCTAAAATTTCCTGGCGCGACATTTGATCGCGACGAATTACCCGTTCAATTCGTGTCTTTTCGTCTGCAATTACTGAAATTGTATAATCGAAATCTACTTGTCGATTGTTCTCAAATGCTAGAGCCATCTCGTTAATTGTATATGAAGCCGATTGGTTTCTGTCACAAAACAATCGGTATTGGTCTGCAACAGCAGGATGAATAACGGCTTCAACCTGTTTTTTCAATGTAAGATCTGTGAACAAATGGTTTTTTAGGTAAGATAAGTCTACTTTACCCTCTATTATTATAGGAGCTGTGACTTCTTGCGAGAGCTTTAAAATTACGTTTGGTTCGAAATACTGTGCTTTTGCAACCTGATCGGCATAAAAAACGGGGACGCCAAAACTTTCAAAAATTTTGGCTACGGTCGATTTTCCGCTACCGATACCACCTGTTAGCACAACTTTTTTCATTTAAAAAATAGTTTAGGAAAGAGTTCTTGCGGTTCTTTCTTTGAAAACATTAAGATTACCGTTGTTTCTAAAAAGTGAATTCCATAGCCGAACATCATAATATATAAAGCTTTTACAGCTAAAAATCCGATTACTAAGCTTCGATATTTTATTGTCGCGGATAAAAGTACCAGCAATGAATATACAAACAGTAAAAAAATAGGTGTTGTGTTTAACAGTGAAACTAGGACAGAACAACAGGTATATACCACGAATAGTGTTGGTAGCCAAAAAGTTGGTTTTGCATATTCCGGATACCATTTATTTAGAATAGCTCTTGTAGCTCCGAATTTAGAAACCTGAAGGTGAAATTTATCTAAATCGACACGCCTTTTGTGACAAACTTTAGCTGTGGGAATTAGTTTTGTTCTAAAGCCTAATTTCCAAAGACGGAACACTAATT
>JAIXTU010000054.1 GCA_027483785.1 Flavobacterium sp. | reverse complement strand
GTATCGAATATATTAGTAGCCAATCTAAAGCTTTCATTTCAAGCGATCTAACAAAGGTTTTTATGTCGAACTCACGTTATTTATGGAACGCTTATACATACAACGGAATGCAATCAATTTCATTCCAAATTAAAGCGTCAATTATTTTGCGACTTCGAAAGAATAGAAAAAAAGACTGTAATCCCTTTTCCGAATTACACATGCTTCGCGAATTTCTTGCGCTCCGCAACAGTCTCCCGACTTTGCGGCAAGTTTGAAAATGCATCCGATTCCCACCCAACTCGAAAACACGTCTTTCCAAACGCACTCACGCCTAGCCCCGATTGCAGCGGCAGCCCGGAGAAAAAGCAGCTTGACTGAAGCGCAGCTGTGGTGGCGACCCCAGGAGCCCGCCGCAGCGCGACTGAAGGCAGCTGGTTTTTTGAGGACTAGAGCGGAAAGCGGGAATGGCTTCAAACCTACTTTCAACTTAAAACCTTTGTTAAATTATTGGAAGTTCGACTTTTGAGGTAAAATAAGGTGCGGTATTTGATCGGATGTGCGTTTCTAAAATTAAATCGATTTTAAGTCTTTAATGACTTTAAAAGCAAGATCAACTTCTTCGTCGGAAACTAAAATGGTGAACTCGAATGACGTGGAAATTACTTCGTTGATGATGATTCCTTCCCACGCAAGTCGCTGGAAAATAAAGTAATACACGCCGGGCGTCGACACGTTGTCTTTGGGTAACTTTACGGTAATCGACGCTAGATTCTCGAATTTGTGAAGCAGCTTTTCGCCTACAAAATGCTTATCTACTAGCTGGCTGACCGATTCGCTGATCACAATATTGGTTTCGGAAACCCCGCGCGACGAGGTGTAAAAAATATCGGTGTAGTTTTTTATATCTGCGATTAAATCGGCTTGTTTGTTCAAAATCGTATCGGAAACCGCAAATGTATAATCGACCAACGAAGAGCGCACAGTAATTTCTCCGATGTTTTTGAGCACTTTTACGATCTTGTGATTCATTCGGAAGTCGAGATCTTCCGACAAGCGTTTGAGTGCCATCACAATTGCGCCTTGTTTTACGTCTTTTCCTAATTCTTGCTGCAAATCGGGCAACATATTCCGCGAAAGCGAGGTTAAGTTGATGATTCCTTGCGCGAGTGCGTTTAGCAAAAAGGGCTTTGTTTTGATGTAATTTTCTACAACGGCCGCAATAGTTTTCATAACAGAGTTGCTTTTAGTAAGAACCGCGCTCGACACCCAAATAATGTAACGCCAATTTACATTTTGTGGAATTTCATCCAAACTAAAACGCCGTTCTTGTATATCTGACAATTTGTTTCAAATATAACAACTAGAAATGATAAAATGCATCTGGTAAGTGTTTGATGTCGAAAGATTCGCCATTTTTAACAATCGCAATGATATCGAAACGGAATTCTACCTCATCGTCTAAATCTTCTGCAAAAGCGTTTACAGCTTGGAGGAGGTTGTTAATTTTCTTTGATTTTACCGTTTCTTCGGGCAGTCCGAAATCAACACTGCTTCGGGTTCGCACTTCAACAGCACAGACAACATTGCCTATTCGTGCTAGGATATCGATCTCTGATTTTTGGTACACGTAATTGCGCTCCAGAATTTCGTAACCCTGTTCTTCCAAGTAGGTCACGGCCATTTCTTCGCCTTTTTTTCCTAAGTCGTTATGCTGCGCCACTAGTCAAAAAGTAAAACCGTTTTGTCTTTGCTAACCGTGAGTTTTGCATGCGTGCCCAGCACTAATGCGCGATTATCGGGAATATGACCCGAGGGAAAATCGAAAACCACGGGAATGTTTAGGCCTTCCAAATGTTCGGCAACAATTTGGTTGGCGTTTTTGCCCCACGGAATTTCGTTATCTTTCATTTTTGTCATGCCGCCCACTACAACACCTTTTAATTTAGCGAGACAGCCACAGCGTTTAAGGTTCATCATCATACGATCGATGTGGTACAGGTATTCGTCGAGGTCTTCGAGAAAAAGAATTTTATCATCGCAGTGCACCTGACTGTCACTGCCCAACAAACTGTAGAGAATTGAGAGGTTTCCGCCGACAAATTCGCCTTCTGCGGCTCCGAGTTGGCTTTCGGAATCGGTTGGTATTTCGTACTCCAACGGTTGTCCGAACAAACTTTTTCGAAGCGATTCGACGGCCGCCGGACTTGCGGTAGCCACATTTAGAGGCATTAATCCGTGAATGCTTGCAAATCCTAAATTATTGAGATGGCTGTGCAACACAGTTACGTCGGAAAAACCAATTAGCCATTTGGGGTTTTTTTTAAAGGCCGTGAAATCAATTTTATCGATTATCCGCACAGTGCCATATCCGCCGCGAACACACCAAACTGCTTTGATATTTGGGTTGTCGAATTGCTCTTGTAAATCGGCTGCCCGCTGTTGGTCGGTTCCAGCTAACTGATTGTAATCTAAACCAATAGAACTTCCGATTTTGACTTTTAGCCCCCAGCTTTCCAGCAGCTTAATAGCTGGTTTTAGATTGTCGGTGATATTTTTTCGCGCGGTAGCAACGATCGCTACGGTATCACCTGGATTAAGTTTCGGCGGCAGTACTTTTTTTCCCTGATTTTGGGCATTCGTGGCAGACATCATAAACAAAAATATAAGAATCGATAAGCGCATGTATTTACGCGTTAAGAGAATCCTGACGGATAATTTTTCCGTTACCTGTTTCTTTAAAAATAGGTTTAAAGATTATTTCCTTGGGTTTTTCGTATTTGTCTAGTTTTTTGAAAGTGTCTTCGGAAAGTTCGTACGGTTCTCCTTCTACAACTAACACCAAACGTTGCCCTAATTCGTCGTCGGGCAGCCCAGCCACAAAGAACCGGCGGATGAATTTAGGCGCTAACTTTTCTTCGATTAATTCTGGAGAAAGTTTAATGCCGCCTGAATTTATGACGTTGTCGATACGCCCTAACCAAGTAAACGTGTTTGGTGTATGCACTTGAACAAGATCGTTTGAAACAATTTTCTCGTTCGAAATATCGGGTGCCGAAATTACGAGACAACCGCGCTCATCGGCGGAAACTTCTATATTCGACATGGTCTGGAAAACGGCGTCGCCCACAGGTTTAGCTGCGATATGCGATACGGTTTCTGTCATTCCAAAGGTTTCAAAACAGGCCGTTCCGGAGGCAATTAAATCGGCCTCAAGTTGTGCACTAATTTTGGCTCCGCCAACAATTAACTTCTTGATCCATTTTAAGTCGGCAATCGAGTTTTGCGCTTGCAACGGCACCATTGCTGAAAAGGCGTATTGGGTATCGCAGCTTTTCAATGGCTTTGCGCTTGGAGCCACAAAATCGATGTCGAGTCCGAGCACAAATCCGCGTACAAACATCATTTTTCCTGCCACATATTTTGCGGGCAAGCAGTGGAGTACTTTATCGCCTTCCATTAAATCAAAAAACGCACCTGTTGCCAATGCCGAATTAACCATGGCTTGCTTTTTAACGCGAATACGTTTTGGCAAACCGGTGCTTCCGGAAGTATCCATTTCAATATAATCGCGATCGTCGAACCAATCGAGCAAAAAGTTTCCTACTGGCTTTTCAAAATCGGCTCCTTCTTTAATAAAACTGTAGGCTACGCGGCATAAATCATCTTTTCCTAAATGGAAACCATTGAGTTTAAATTTATGATGCACGTCGGTGTAATTGATTGTATGTGTTTCCATTATATTTCGTTTTGAGGAATTGGTCCGGTAAGTTTTTCTCGCCAACCCTTCCATTTGTATTTTTTAGCAAAGATGAATGTTAAGATAGGGAAAATAATGACAAGTGGGACAAAAATTTCAAATCCTGCTGAAGGCTCGGACAAATCTTTAAAGATCGAGTGAGTTTGAAAGGCTGTCCAATCGGCAGTTACGAGTAATGCGGTACACAAATTATTTGCTGCGTGAAAACCGAGCGCGAGTTCGGTACCCTCATCCATTAATGTTATCAATCCTAAAAACAAACCGGTTCCGATGTAATAAAACATGATGATAGGTCCGATTTTATCGACTTCTGGATTGAAAAAATGCAATCCGCCGAAGATTACCGAGGTGAGAATCCACGGCAACCAACGATTCTTAAACAGTGTCGCGAAGCCCTGCATTAAATATCCTCTAAAAAGCAATTCTTCTAAAGTTGTTTGGATAGGAATCATGGGCACTGCAATTAGAAACAAGATGATAAAAGGCAGTAGTTCGAATTGCAAAACATAGTGTTCTGGATCTGAAAGCGCGTACGCTACTGTAGTTATGATCGAAAAAATGCTCCAAATTCCAAAGGCAAAGTAAATTCGGGAGTAATCAATTTTGGGTCGGCCGGTAACAATTGTTTCAAAAGCTAAACGGTGTACGTAACGGACCGCGAAATAGAGTCCGCTTAAGCCTGCTAAAAAAGAAAGCAACAACAAAAACAGCAGCAAGTTGGAGTCCAATACCTTATATATAACTTCTTCCGACAGTTCGCCCAATTTGCCATCTTTAGCCGACTGAATTAAGACGGCAATCATTAAAGGAATTTGCCCTATAACACTAGCCACGATTACCAAAATAGAGCCTAGTAAATATCTAAGAAATTCGGACGCTGGTTTATTGGAGACGGAAAAAAAGTTGCTCATTTGTTTTCTTTTTGCGCTAAGTTACAACAGCGGCTCAACATATCGAAGCTTGTAGCTTACTTCATTTAACAAAGCTTTGGCAAAAGTGCCTTAAACCATTGGACTACCTTTGCGGTCAAATTGCCTGAAAAATAAGCTATGAGAAAGATATATTCTGGAATGTTTTATACATTCGTTCTAATTTTCAGCACTTTAGGTGTTTATTCCCAAAACTCTGGAAAAACTGTAAAATTATCGGGGCGTGTTTTCGATGCAGGAACTAAAGCACCAATGGAGTACACGACGATTACGCTCAAAAACACTACCACCAATGCCGTTTCGGGTGGAATTACAGACGCGAAAGGTGCCTTTAATATTGACGTTGTTTTGGGTACCTACGACATTACCATTGAATTCATCTCTTACAAAGCCGTCGAAATCAAAGGAAAAGTCCTGACGGAAAACACCAACTTAGGCAATTTCTCGCTAGTCGAAGACGCAACTGTGTTGGAAACGGTAGAACTGCGAACAGAAAAAACTACCGTTGAAATTAAGCTCGATAAAAAAGTTTACAACGTGGGACAGGATTTGCTTGTAAAAGGCGGAACAGTTAGCGACGTTTTGGATAATATTCCATCTGTAGCTGTTGACACGGATGGAACCATCACTTTACGTGGAAATGAAAATGTACGTGTGCTTATCGATGGGCGTCCATCAAATGCGATTAACATTTCTGAAGCGCTGCGCCAGATTCCTGCCGATGCAATCGATAAAGTAGAAGTGGTTACGAACCCTTCGGCACGCTACGACAGCGAAGGCGGCGGCGGTTTGTTGAATATCATTCTCAAAAAAGGAAAAAACCTTGGAATCAATGGTTCGATCATTGCTTCTGGCGGTACACCAACCAACTATGGTTTAACTGCTAATGTGAACTATAAAACGAAACTCTTTAATCTTTTTGGAACAACGGGTTACAACTATCGTAAAAATCCAGGCAACGGCTTAAACAACAGCGAATATTTGAATGAAGACGGCACAACCCGAAATTTTATCGATGAAAAAAGAAACAACGAACGCATAAGCGATAGTTATAACACCAACTTTGGTTTCGACTTACTTCTCGACGAAAATACAACTTGGACACACCAAATGAATTACCGCAGCAGTGAAGGAAGCAACGATGAAACTGTTCTATTTAACAACTTCGACGCCAACCGTGAAAACCCTTTCGTTACGCGTCGAAACAACGAACAAGACAACGCCAGTTCAAGCATTGAATACGCCTCGAACTTTGTACATAATTTCAAAAGAAAAGGTCACAAACTCACGGCAGACTTGTCGTTTTCAACCAGTAGAGATGACGACGAGTCTGTTATCGAGAATAACAATACTGCTGTATTGCAAGAACTTACGTTTAACGATCAAAATCAAAAGCGCAACATCATTCAAATTGATTATGTCATGCCTTTTGGAAAGAACCAACAATTCGAAGCCGGATATAAGGGCGACACAAATATTCTGGGAACAGACTTCGTAGTTGGCGGTCTCGATGAAAACGGAAATTTCTCCCAATACCAGCAATTTTCTAACAACTTGGAATACAAAGAACGTGTTAACGCGCTTTATACGCAGTACGGAAATAAATTTGGTAAATGGTCGGCATTGGTTGGTTTACGTTGGGAAGATTCAAACATTGATGTTAATTTACTCACAACCAACAACTTCAACAACAAGCGCTACAACAACTTTTTCCCTTCGGCCTTTTTAACGTACGAAATAACGCCTGAGACCAATTTGTCGTTGAGTTACAGCCGTCGTATTAACCGTCCGCGTGGCCGACAATTAAACCCGTTTAGCAACTATTCTTCGAACATCAATATTTTTCAAGGAAATCCAGATCTTGATCCGGCAATGACCGATGCGTTGGATTTCGGATTTTTGAAAAGATGGCGAAAATTAACGCTAAACGGATCAATGTACATCAACAGAACGACAGATTCGTTTCAGTTTGTACGTAAAGAAAGTGGCGATTTCGTAACCACTATCGTCGACGGAGCTGATACCGTAGATGCAAACGGAAATCCGGTTATCGTTGGTGGCCAAGACATTCAAGTACCTGTAATTTTAACCACGCCTATTAACCTCGCCACCGAATACCGTTTCGGTTTTGAATTTACTCTAAACTACAATCCATTTAAATGGTGGCGTTTGAATTCAAACTTCAATTTATTCCGAAATGAAACGCAAGGCGATTTCACCTACACCAATACACAAGGAGATGAGGTAACACAGAATTTCGACAATATTGCCTTCGGTTGGTTTTCTAGAATCAATTCTAAAGTAAATCTGCCTTACGGAATCGATTGGCAAACCAACGGTACTTATAACGCACCTCAACGCAATGCACAAGGTAGGTCACTTGGTGTTTTTAGCGCGAATCTTGCGTTTAGTAAAGATATTTTAAAAGATAAAGGAACCTTAGCGCTGAATGTTCAAGACGTTTTTAACAGTCGTAAGCGAATTAATGAAACCAATTTGCCCCAGTTAAACTCGTACTCTGAGCAACAATGGCGCGTACGAACAATTACGATGTCGTTTACTTACCGATTTAATAAGAGTAAAACGGATAAAGATCGTCCGACGAAACGTGACGACGATGGTGGGGATTTTCCTGGATAACGGAAAAACGGTTTAGAAAAAGGTCGGTAAAGCATTGGTTTTACCGACTTTTTTGTTTTCGAAGTCTGTAGACTTCAAATCCCAAGCCTTTCCGCCTCCAAATGCAATTTTCCAAACGCTTTCTTTTACATTTGTTACCCGAAAGAATCGTCCATGAAAATAACTATTGTCGCCGGAGCTCGTCCCAATTTTATGAAAATTGCGCCGCTTATTCGCCAGATAAAAAATCGGCAGGAACAACGGCACGATGTACATTTCCGATTGGTGCACACCGGACAGCATTACGACGCCGCATTAAGCGACGTTTTTTTCGAGCAACTTCACATACCAAAACCCGATGTTAATTTCAATGTAGGTAGCGGCAGCCAAGCTGAGCAAACTGCAGCAATTTTAACCGCTTTTGAAAAAGAGCTCATCGAAAATCCTTGCGCTTTGGTACTTGTTGTTGGCGATGTAACTTCGACGATGGCCTGCGCTATTACGGCGAAGAAAATGGGTGTAAAAGTAGCCCATGTTGAAGCGGGAATTCGTTCGGGAGATTGGACCATGCCTGAGGAAATTAATCGTAAAGTAACCGATTGTTTAACCGATTTACACTTTACAACCTCTGTTTCAGCGTCGGAAAATTTGTTGCGTGAAGGAGTTCATCCGCAGCAAATTCACTTTGTTGGAAATGTAATGATTGATTCGCTGCAGCATTCGAAACCAAATTTTAAAGCACCTGATTGGTTTGCGGAAGCTAATTTAGAATCTGGGAAATATCTCTTACTGACCTTGCATCGGCCTTCCAATGTAGACAATGGTGATCAATTGGTGCAAACACTAAGAACAATAGAGCGAATTGCTGGCGAGCGCGTTGTTTTGTTTCCGATTCATCCGCGAACGAAACACGTTTTAGGATCGAAGATCAACGAATTTAAACGCATTTATTTCACCACTCCACAGCCGTATTTAGAATTTATGTGGTTGGTGCAAAACAGCAGTTGTGTTATAACCGATAGTGGCGGCTTATCTGAAGAAACTACAGTACTTGGAATAAAGTGCTTTACCCTACGAAACAGCACCGAAAGGCCCGAAACAATTAAGATAGGGACCAATACCTTGGTAGGGACCGATTTAAATGTCCTTTCAAAAGCATACACATCCTTCCTTGAAAATGGATTAGGAACACACGGCATTCCCGAGCTGTGGGATGGTCGAGCCGCCGAGCGTATTTTGGAGATAATTTTGCGTGAAAATGGCTGAAATTCTAATCATTACCAACTATTTTCCACCAGAAACTGGAGCAGCAGCCAACCGAATTATGCAACTTGCGCAATTGCTTCAAAAAAACGGAAGACAAGTAACTGTGTTTTGTCCGCTTCCCAATTATCCAACGGGAAAGCTGTATCCCGGCTATAAAAACAAACTAAACACACGAGAATCGGTTCAAGGAATTTCGGTAGTGCGCTTTTTTATTTGGCCATCGGCGTCGAAAAATCCGCTTGTGCGACTGTTTTCTACTGCTTCTTTATTGTTGTTGCTGTCGTTTAAATTACTGTTTTCGCGCTTGCCTAAAGATGTTGTGGTACAATCGCCACCCCTATTGTTATCGTTTGTGTGTTGTGCAATTTTGCGCTTACGCAGAAGAAAAATCATACTCAATGTCTCCGACTTGTGGCCTTTAGCCGCAGTTGAATTACAAGTTATACCACCAAAAGGCATCGGCTACCGCGCAGCATGCTACTTTGAACGAAAAATATACAGTTGGGCTCGGGTTATTTTGGGTCAATCAGAAGAAATTCTAACGCACATTATGTCTTTTCAACCTGCTGCGACATTAGAACTTTACCGGAATTTTCCGGAATTTACTCATGAAACAACGCCTTTAGTTGGGAATACTGAAAAAGTGCAGATTTTCTACGCCGGACTTTTGGGTGTAGCTCAAGGAATTTATCGGTTGTTAACCGAGATTTCCTTTGATGCGAACAAGGTAGAAATTCATGTATTTGGTGCAGGTGCCGAACAAGATTTAATAAGAAGATATGTAAGTCAAAAACCGAATTGTGGCATCTACTTTCACGGGAATTTAAGTCGCTCAGAATTGCAGGCTCGTATTGAAAAAATGGATTTTGCTCTGGTACCGTTAGTAAGTCGCATTTACGGTTCGGTTCCGTCTAAAATATTCGAATACAGCAAAATGGGATTTCCGCTGATTTATATGGGTGGTGGCGAAGGCAGTGATATCGTTAGAAAGTTCGAGTTGGGTTACGACGTTGAAACGGGTGATTACAAAAGTCTTTCCGATCTAATCTCACAAGTTTCCCAATTAAATTTATCGGAACGCATCGCTCTAAAATCTAGAGTTTTTCTAACAGCTAATCGAGAATTTAACGCAACAGAACAATTTCAGAACTTAGCTGTTTTTAAGATCTAAAACAGGATGTTAAATTGAAGATTTAATAGGCCTTTTCATCGCCGCGAACCGCGTTCACTACAGTCATTAAAATTATTTTAATGTCGAGCAGTAGGGACCAGTTTTCTAGATAAAAGATATCGTATTTGACGCGATAAATAATGTCTTTCTCATTTTCAACTTCGCCACGAAAGCCATTGGTTTGAGCTAAGCCGGTAATTCCTGGCTTAATAAAATGACGTACCATGAATTTGTCGATCTTTCGAGCATACATTTCGGTGTGTGAAACCATGTGTGGGCGTGGTCCAACAACCGACATATCGCCTAAGAGCACATTAAAAAATTGCGGTAATTCATCGATGCTCGACTTTCGAAGAAACTTGCCAATTCGGGTTATACGCGGGTCGTTCTTAGTAACTTGCTCTAAATCAGCTATTTCATTTAGCGTCATCGAACGAAATTTAAAACAATTAAACTCTTTGTAATCCAATCCATTACGCCTTTGTTTAAAGAAAACCGGGCCTTTGGATTCGAGTTTGATGATCAATGCTAATAGCGGTGTGAGCCAAGACAAGAAACCGATTATAATTACAATACTGAAAAGAATGTCGAATATGCGTTTTGCTGTTCGATTGATGGGATCGTCGAGCGGAATGTCTCGCAGAGATATAATAGGAATGTAGCCGTAATAATCGAGTTTGGTGTTATTTCCTAAGATGTTGCGCTCGTCTGGAAGAAACTTTAAAATTTTGAGATTATTATCGGCAAAATCAATAAAAGTTTCTACTTGGGTAGGCGACAAATCAACCAGCGCACAATAGATTTCGTCGATTTTATTTGTTTGAACAAAGCTTAAACACTCGTCGATTTGCTGCTTTTTATCGGATTCTAGATTAAAAACTCGAATTAAATCGTATCCATAATCCGGATTTTCATTAAAAAAGTCGGTTAAAGCCTGCACATTTTTCGCTTGCCCAACTAAAACCACGTTTCTAAAATTTCCACCGTAAATAGCTCTATATCTTCGAAGTGAATAATAGATTAACAACTTAACGGTTGCTACGATACAACCTGAAGAAAGCGTGTAAATTATTACTTCTTTTGCAGGAACTTCTTTAGAGTAAATTCCTGCGAAAGCGAAACAAACGAGCGTAAAAAGGAAAAGTTGTCTCGCAAGTTTATTTAGAATAGCAACTACTTTCGTAAATCGGTAAACCTCATAAAAATCAATGTTTAGTGCAATGATTACCCAACTTAGAGAAATAAAAACCGAAAAATAAATGCTTGCGAATTCACTTCCCAACAAGCCGATGGAAAATAAATTAATCACAACCAAGTCGAGCACATACGTGGCCGGCCGTATGTAAACAGAATATCGTCCTGTTTTTGCGCGCATTCTAGTGGTTGTATTTGGAGAAGTCTTTGTGGTCTTGTTTTTCTAAGTCGGCTTTCGACAAGCTTTTAAAGTAATCGTAAGTTAGTTTCATACCTTCTTCTCGGCTTACTTTTGGCTCCCAACCCAATAGCTCTTTTGCACGGGTTATATCCGGTTGCCTTTGCAAGGGGTCGTTTTCTGGAAGTGGTTTAAAGACGATTTTCTGCTCTGTCCCTGTAAGCTTGATAATTTCTTTCGCAAAATCTAAAATGGTGATCTCGTCTGGATTTCCAATGTTTACAGGCAGAGGATAATTGGAATGCAATAATCTAAATATACCTTCCACTTGGTCGTCAACAAAACAAAACGAGCGTGTTTGCAATCCGTTTCCAAAAATGGTAAGATCTTCTCCGCGCAGTGCTTGACCAATAAAAGCGGGAATTACTCGACCGTCATTGAGACGCATGCGAGGTCCGTAAGTATTAAAAATACGAACAATTCGGGTTTCCAATCCGTGAAAACGATGATAGGCCATGGTTATAGATTCCTGGAAACGCTTCGCTTCGTCGTAAACGCCTCTCGGACCAATGGTATTTACGTTTCCGTAATAATCTTCTGTTTGTGGATGTACGAGCGGATCGCCATATACTTCTGAAGTTGAGGCGATTAAAATTCGTGCGTTCTTAACTCGGGCTAATCCGAGTAAATTATGTGTTCCCAACGAACCGACCTTGAGGGTCTGAATTGGTATTTTTAAGTAGTCAATCGGGCTGGCGGGCGAAGCAAAATGGAGTATATAATCCAAATTACCTGGCACAAAAACAAATTTACTCACATCGTGGTGATGGAATTCAAAATTTGGATGCTGAAAAAGATGTTCAATATTTCGAAGGTCTCCAGTAATAAGGTTATCCATACCAACAACATAGTAACCTTCTGCAATAAAACGATCAGCTAAGTGTGAGCCTAAAAAGCCTGCGGCTCCCGTAATTAGAATTTTTTTCATCTATTTTTCTTCAATATTCGTCTTGCTATTAGGCAATGCGGTATTGAATAAACAGTAGAGCACTGTAAAGAAAATCAGCCCGCGTTGTCTGCAAAAAAACGATTCGGTCAAAAATAAGACTATAATAGACAACGCGAAAACGATATGTAAGAAATCTGCCCGTTTTATTGCATTTCGCATGTTTAAAAAGAGCATCGCTAATAACAGTAGGAATCCGAACACTCCCAATTCTGCGAAAGTTTGTACGTACTGGTTGTGGAAATTAAATTCTGCATAACCATTATAAAGCCCGTGTTCATTTGCTTTTGCTACTATTTTACTTTGAGAAGCTTCTAAGCCATAGCCCTTAAAAAAGATGGCGTCTTCTTGCAGCATTTCACCAAAAATACGGGTTTGATAAATGCGTAATGCGGTTCCTGGGAAAAAGTGGTTCTGCTCGAACTTATCCATATTCCACGCTTGATGAAGCGAGATATTGTAAACCTTCCCTTGTCCGTTTCCAATAGTTGTGTTCAACGTATTGTCTACAAACGCCGTTTCATACTCCAATAAGAAGCGCTCACGAATATTTTTTACAAAGACTAATGAAAATGCTAGAAATAACAAAAGAGAAATTAATGTCAAATACCGAACACTCTTTGGAACCTTTGAAAAAAACGAATAAAAAACAACAACTAAAACGGCGTCTATAAAAATGACGCTTTTAGATGATAATAGCAACACAAAGACTGCAAGGATAGCCAATGCTCCTTTTTCGATGGTTTGCTTCTGCGGAAGCGAGATAAAGTAAAATAATGCAAAAGATGCAAAAACCGACATGTAAATGGCATTACGCTCAATACTGACTAGGTTGTGATAAAAAAATACCGAATTATCTCCTGTGCTTAAGAATGTCACTAAAGCGACTCCAATAAAAAAGCTGGCATAAGCCGCAAAGCCAAACGAGTAGAACCGAAAAACACCGAGAAGTTGTTGTGAACTGTAAGCCGGCAAACAAGAAAAAGCTAAAGGTATGATGAGAAAAACCAGATCTTTCCGCAAACCGTTTAACGTAGCTCCATAATCTATAGACCATGCTGCAGATACCGCCATAAGCAGATAAAACAAAATTGGCAGTGCTAAGTATACTGTCAATTTGAAGTTTTTTCGGGTAAACGACGATAAACAAAGTACCGCTAGCAAAATTGTTGCTATGCTGCTGTAGGCAAATTTTAAAGGAATACTTGTTAAAACAACGGTTGCCAAAAACAATTGCGCTCCAGCGTCAGTTCTTAGATTGCTGATTTTCAGCAAGGCGAGTTGTAAATAATTGTAGATAAGCGTCATTAATCTTTTCCCACGAAAAATTGGTTGCAATTGCGCCAAAATTTTCAGAAACGAAGCGCAAGTTATCACTTTTTTGTTTGTGAGAAACTAAATCCGCTACTTCTTCCGCGGTGGAAAAATAATCGGCATTTTCTTTTAAAATTGCTCGATTAAAAATGTTGTTGTGGGCAACAATATATGCCTGAGAAGCCATGGCTTCGAGTAAGGATGGGTTTGTGCCGCCAACAGAATGTCCGTGAAAGTAGATGTTTGAAAAATAGCGTAAATTATTAAGTTTCTCCAAATCATAAACGGAACCAACGAAAACAATATTGTGTGTGTTGCCAAATTTATGTTTGAGATAATTGCCAAAAGCAGTCTGATGGTTGCCAATGACCAACATCTTTCGTGTTTGCTTTGCTAGGGCAACGCCGTCGAGAATGGTCTCTACATTATTTTCGGGCTCCAGCCGTGCAATGAGTAAGTCGTATTGACGTGGGACTACTTCGAAACTCTGAATCTGAGCCGCATCGGGCTGATCGAATTGAAAGGCTCCGTAGGGAATGTAAGTCGAATCGACTCCGAACCGCTGTTGCAAGTGCTGCTGAATTCCAATAGAATCGGCCACAAGAACATCGCTGCTTTTCACCGCCAATTTTTCGCTATAACGAAGTAACTTTTGGACAGGTTTTGAAAATTTGGTTCGTTTCCACTCCAAACCATCCATATTAGTTACAATTAGCGCTTTGCGCGGAAGCAAAAACGACCATATTGAACTGGATGTGTAACCCAATTGAAGTACGACATCGAACTTGCGTTTTCGAATGTCTAAAATGCAGTTTAAATCGTAAATGTATTGACCGGCTGTACCCATTTTATACTCGGGATCATAACATTTTACAATTTGAACACTTTTATACGATTGTTCTGTGTATGGATGATTGTGCGAATTGTAAACTACCACATCGTGGCCCTTCTGTACTGCATACACGCTGAAGAATTCAGCAAATTGCTCGAAACCACCGTAATGATTCGGAATTCCTCGAGTTCCTAAAACTGCAATCTTCATTAGTGGTAGCTATTTTTGAGTATACTTTGATACGCCTTGAGCGTTTGCGCAGCCGTTTCTTCCCAAACGTACTTTTCGAGTATCTGTTTCCGAAATGCGTCATCAACAGGAGCTGCATATGCTGTGTCGATTGCTTTTCTAATACTTGCTACGTTATCGGGTTCGCAATAAAACGCGTAGTCTCCGAAATAATCGTAGGTATCGCCTTTTTGGGTTACAACGATGTTACAACCCGATGCCGCCGCTTCCAACGAAGACAAGCCAGGCGTTTCCATCCAGCTTACCAATGCGTGTACTTTAGCAACTCGGTATAGGTGCCGTAAATCCGATTGTGGCATTGGTTCTAAAAAAACAACATTTGCGCCTGCTTCTGCACGTACTTGATCTACGTACTTACTCTGATTCGCTGATGCCTTTCCAACCAAAACCAAAGTGTAAGGCGCGTCTTTTACTGCACGAACAAGTTGTAAAGTCGATTTTCGTCCTTCGATTCTAGCGGCACAAACTATACAATCTTTATATTGAGAAAACTTCTCGTTTGGCTCGGAATCCGTGGAGAACAAGGATCGGTCTACTGCATTCGGTACTGGGAAATAGTGCGGGTTTTTCAAATTAAAATCGGCAATTACCCGCTGCATCTCGGAATCGGAATTGGGCAAGAATACGTCGGTTTGCGAAACCAGTTGTTTCATTAAGCCATAATATCCTTTGTAAAGCATCTGATAAACGCCTTTATGCATCCGTTTCTCTACCCAATGACGTATAAATGTTTTTACGTATCCTATTTGATATGGACTCAAAATGTTAGCCACAATTTGAAAAGCGCCTCCGCGAGCCTTGCGTTCAAACTCCGTGTACAAACCGTAAATGGTTGACAATGCCACAGGCTTTCCGTGCTTTTTTGCATGTGCCGCCTGTATAGCGGATTCTTGAGGTTCCATCAGATTGAAAACGTGAACCAAATCATACGTTTGCAAATCGGGTTCCAACTCGATACTGATGCTTACTTCAACGCCGAGCTTCTCAAGGAATTCTTTGGTTTTCTGCATCTGAATGAGATCGCCACCTGGAGCAGAAAACAAATTGGTTCTAGAAAGAAATAATACGCGCATCGGCCGTTTTTTAGCGCGACAAATATAGTTTTTTTAGTAGTTTCGCTCCACGCGAAAGTGCGTGTATTTGCTCATGAAAAAAGTACTGTTTTTATTTGGCACGCGCCCGGAAGCCATAAAAATGGCGCCTTTAATTGAACGCTTTTCGACAGACTCCCGATTTGAAGTGAAAGTTGCTGTTACGGCACAGCATCGCGAAATGCTCGACCAAGTCTTATCGTTTTTCGAAATTCCGGTTGATTACGACTTAAACGTCATGAAACCCAACCAAACGCTGCATCAACTCACCGCCGATTTGATTTCGCGCATTACCAACGAAGTCTTACTTAAAGATTCATTTGATTACGTTTTTGTTCAAGGCGATACAACTACTGTTTTAGCATCGGCTTTGGCGGCTTTCTACCAAAAAATCAAGATTGTACATATTGAGGCCGGATTGCGAAGTGGTAATATGCACTCGCCGTTTCCCGAAGAGATGAATCGCGTATTAACCTCGCGTATGGCAAACTTTCATTTTTGTCCGACTGAGACTTCCCGGGAAAATTTACTTCGCGAAAATATCTCCGAAAATGTTTTTGTTGTTGGAAATACTGTAATTGATGCGCTATTAACGGGACTGAAAAAAATAGACGAAACCAGCGAGGCAAAATTAATGTCGCGATTTTCGAATATTGCATTCGATAAAAAAATCATTCTAGTAACGTGTCATCGTCGTGAAAATTTTGGAAAACCATTTGAGGAAATTTGCGAAGCTTTACTCGAAATTGCGCATTCTCAACCAAACGATATTGAAATTGTTTATCCAGTGCATTTAAATCCGAATATCAAAGAGATTGCACACCAGAAGTTGCTAGCTCCGAACATCAAGTTAATTGCTCCGTTGGATTATCCGGAATTGATATGGATGATGAACAGAAGCCACATTATTTTAACGGATTCGGGCGGCATTCAAGAGGAAGCGCCTAGCTTAGGAAAGCCCGTTTTAGTACTACGCGAAGTAACAGAACGTACCGAAGGTGTAGAAGCGGGTACGGCGGTTTTAGTAGGTTCTAAAAAAGATAAAATTGTTGCTGAAACCAGAAAATTACTGGATGATCCGTTGTATTACAATGCTATTTCAAAGGCTTCAAACCCTTACGGAGATGGAAGTACGAGTAAGCAGATTATTGAGATTTTGGCGGCTGATTGAAATCAATAAACAGAAGAGCTCCGAGAATAAGAGCCATAATATCTCTCGGATTGTAAATTCCCGTGATAGTTAACGTTGTAAAGAAAAACGTTAATGCAATACCCGACTGAAAATATGTTGTCATATCTTTTTTACGGTAAAGTTTCATGTACAATTTGCCAAGGAAAATGATATAAGCAATTAGGCCGAGTGCGCCGGTTTTATAAAAAACATAAACATAACCGTTGTGCAATTCGGAAATAAACTTAATTCCTTTGTCTTTATAATTGTCGGTTAAAGGTGCATAAAACTTTAGATTTACTAAGGAACCGTGTCCAGTTCCAAAAATGTAACTGCTTGGATGGTCTTTCATAAGTTCAAAAGCTCTTGCGGCTTCATATCCGCGCCAATGATCCCATAAATCTTTATGATTTTCTCGATCAATTTTTGTTTGGAAGATCTCAGAAGGAGCATTCTTTATTTTATAGAGGAACGACTCTAATCCGGGCTTTTTTCTGTCAACTTTTACTGAAAATAAGTACGTGTAAAATAGCGCAATGGCTAAAAGGATAAATCCGATTGTTTTTAATGCTTTTCGAGTTATTATTGTATATCCATATATTGTTATTGATAAAATTCCAGCTACTACAATCATCGTTCTCGAAAAATAAAGTATACAAGATATAAGTAGAAGAGCACCAATCAATTTGTTTTTAATTTTTGATGAAAATAAAGACTGATGATTGAATTTCTTGAAGTAGATAAGGAAAAAAAGAGCAAATAATTCTAAAAAATTATCTCTGCTGAATTCGCGAATCTCTGTAACCGATGAGAAACCAGAGATAAAGAAAATTATAAAAAAGTGAATTAGGGCTGAAATGAGTCCTGAAATAACGATCGTAGTTGCAAATTGCTTAATTCCTCCGATCTTCTTCATAAATAAAAAACCAATCAACAAGGCTAACAGCGGCTTAATAAAATGCAAAACATCTTTTATACAGGTAAAGACGGAATAGCTATTCGCCAAGAAGCCTAAAAACCCTACGGAAAAAATCAAGGTTAAAGGAAAAACTGTTGCCAAAAACCGCTTATTTATTGTTGCTTTTTCAAGGGCAAAATAAATCGCCAAGACGAGTACTTGCAGAAATATAGCAATTTTAAAAGATGCAATATAGAGTTGCGATAACAGTGCAAATCCAAGAAGGAATGAATAAAAAGTACTTTTTGAAATCTTCATAGCTTTTTTAGAAATAAAAAACGAGTTGAATCAACTATTTATCTTTCAATCTTTTCACTGTTTTATTGATAAATAACGCTAAAGAGAGTAATTTTCTTTTAAGCCCTCGGAAATGCTTCCGTATATAAATTTCGTATCCCTTAACTAAAAGAGGATTCTTGGTTTTATTAAAACCTACAAAATGGATATAACTTAAGTTTGGAAGAAAAACCCTTCGCAATCCGAGATTGGCAATTTTCCGACATAAATCAACATCTTCCACATACATGAAGTAATCTTGGTCGAAACCGCCAATCTTTGTATAAGTTTCTTTCTTTAACAAAAGAAATGAGCCGCCTAGCCAATCAACATCATATGAGTCTCTTTTAAAATCCTGTGTTTTAAAATCCCCCGAAAGCTGCAAAAGATATTTCATACGCAACATATTCTTAAAATTTGGGAAGTTCCCTGCGGCAGTTAAATATTGGGCGTCTCCATTCAACATATTAATACCAATAACGCCTATAGATTTATCTGATTTTAAGAAATCTAATGCGGGTGAAATTGGATCTAAAACTACGGTGTCGTTATTGATTAAGAGTAAATATTTTCCATTTGCATGTTCGACAGCCTTGTTATTACCTTTTCCAAAACCAAGATTGATGGATGACTGAATAAGCATTACCTCGGGAAAATCTGTTTGCAAAAAATTACAGCTATCATCAGTAGAGTTATTGTCTATTACTACTATTTCGAAAGTAATATTATCAAGGCATCTATAAAGAGAGTCTAAGCAATCTTGCAAAAATCGCTTCCCGTTGTAATTTACAATTATCACTGATAGTTCTACCGTCATGCTAAAATAGTGTATAGTAACCTAATTTCTTTTTTATGTAATACATGCAACTGCCATTCATCACAACATTGGTAACTAAACTTGCAATAGCGGCTCCAACTATTCCATAGTGAGGTATAAGTAATAGCGCAAAAATCAAATTAAAAAAGAAGCTTACTAGAGTAATATTTTGAAGGATTCGCTGATTATCTGTCATGTTTAGTATTTGATCTACGTTACCAGACAGCGCATTAAACATGATACCCGCAGAAATAATTATAAGTGCGCAGCTGCCCTCTTTTGCTTCTTCTCCCCAGATTTGTAGAATAAATTCACTTCCAAAAATCAATGTTAAAACTACAGGAAGTGTGCAAATAGCAACCAACCTTGTAGCGTTTTGAACGAGTTTCCGCAATGCAAAATACTCTTTCAATCCATACAACTCTGCGATTCTAGGAGTGATGATCGTACTTACTGAAATAACTATAAGTAATCCTACACTACTTACCTTGTAAGCAATGTTATATACACCAACTAGTTTTTCGGACACTAAAAGTCCTAGAAGAATTGTATTAGTGTAGTTTAACATGTACATAAATAAACTGCTGAAAAGTAGTGGGGTTGCTTCTTTAATGAGTTCTCGTGTTGAAAGGCTGATTCGTTCCTCTCGTTTTACACGGTCAAAAATTGTGAGGGCTTGCAAAATCACACTTAAAAAAATAGCTAGCGAAAAGGAGAGCAAAGTAGATTCACTTGAAAAATGTAGCGTGGCGAATAAAATCAGAAATGTTGTCAGAAAAATATTTGGCAACACAAACATAAAAAAGTTAAATTTCTTAAAGTTTTTTATTGCAAGAAAGAAATATAAAAAGATTTCATTAGCTACAAAAACTGGTATAGAAAACGCAGCAATCTCTAAAAAGCGCTCTAAATCAGGGTTTTTAAAAATTTTATCTGCAATAAAACCCGCGCTAAAGTACAGTACAATTGCGGGAATTAAAGAAGTTGTTACTGCTCCCTTCAATCCTTTCTTGAGTAGGTCTTGAGACTGATGATATGTAAGCTTTTGATTACCTACAATTTTAATTAGTGTGTTAGGAATTCCTAAGGTGAAAAACAGTGCGCTTATTTGCGAAATAGCTAAAACTAAAGAATAATTACCAAACACCGCTACACCAAACAATCTCGAAATAAGAACCGTAACGATGAAAGACATCCCTAAACCAAAGATGCGATAAACGAAATTTAGACTAGAAGTGGTAAAAACACTTCTAGTCTCTTTGATCGATTTAATCATAAAAACAAAAGTAGAGAATCAATGACGTTTTTCTACTAAATAAAAGTACTGATAGCTAAAAAACTCCTCAAATAATCTAAACGTCATTCGGTTGAGCAGCTTTGCG
>JAIXTU010000138.1 GCA_027483785.1 Flavobacterium sp. | reverse complement strand
TACTTTTGCCGAAAATTTAAAAAACATGGCAACCAATCGTACTTTTACGATGATTAAACCTGACGCAGTTGAAGCAGGTAATATCGGAAACATCTTGAAAATGATTACCGGCGGCGGTTTCAAAATCGTCGCAATGAAATTAACACACTTGTCGGAAACCGATGCGAAAAAATTCTATGCTGTGCACGCTGCACGTCCGTTTTACGGGGAATTAGTAGAATTCATGTCTGGCGGACCAATCGTAGCAGCAGTTCTTGAAAAAGAAAATGCAGTGGAAGATTTCCGTACGCTCATTGGTGCTACCAATCCAGCCGAAGCTGCTGAAGGTACCATTCGTAAAGCATACGCAAAATCAATCGGCGAGAACGCAGTACACGGTTCTGATAGCGACGAAAATGCAGCCATCGAAGCAGCATTCCACTTCGCAGGTCGTGAAATATTCTAATTCATTAGAAGTTTAGAAATAAGAAAGTCGGCTTTTGGGTCGACTTTTTTTATGGCAGCTGCCTCCCAAAATTGCTGCTTCATCGAAAAACAGTACGGTCGGCACCGGGCTGTTCACTGCAATCTGCCACTCGGCAACCGCCGCTCGTGGCAGGATTTTCGCTGCCATCCCTGCCGCAAGAAAATCGTTACCTAACGAAGTACGACTTCCTTAACGACATCGCGCCTCAAATGTTCGTTGAGCATCTTCACAATTTTGTCTTTTCCGAACTGCAATTCCTGACGTAAAACCGACGATGATAATTGCACATACAAAGTACCTTCATTAAAATCGACGGCGAGTGTATAGCTTTTTACGCCCGATCCCATTACGTCAAACCAAGCAGCCGGAACCTCGGTTTTGTCGAGCCCGCGTTGCCATTTATTTCGTGCTATGAGTTCTTGCAATACCGCTGCTATCGAATTTTCGTTGGATTTCATCTTACTTGACACTAAAAGGTTGCGGACGCTTGTAAAAATAGATCGCTCCTTCAGCCCCAGATATTTCTAGGAAAGAGCTGTCAATAGCAAGTATCTTTTCCGACCATGTTCCGTAACGCGTTTCGTAGCGCAATAGCCAAGTTCCTGCGCTGTCGGTAACTATAAACTGTTCTTGAACGTCGTTAACTAAATAGCGACCATCGATTTGTGGATATACTTTTTTGCGAATGCCGTTGCGCGATTTCAGTTGTATAAAATCAATCGACTCGTTTACTTTATACTCCTTTTTGTCGCCGTCGGGTAATTCTACTTTTTCGATTTCCCAATAGCCGTTCAAATAAACCAAATCCGATTCCGGAATGCTATCTTTACAACTCACTAACCCGATGCAAATAAACAATAATGCAGATTTAAACATAAGCTTCATAGCTGTAAATTTATCTAATTAAAGTGGCATTTTAAACCTTTGTCAAAGGAAATAGTCATACGATTATAAATGTTTTTCTTATGAAACTTTCGATTCTACCACTTGTCTTTGTACTAGCATTATTTGCTTGCAATTCGGATAGCGACAGCGATACAGCTAATAGTCCGGTACCGGACGCGCTGTATTATCCAACTACCGACGCTACGTGGGAGACAGTCACGGTCGAATCTTTAGGCTGGAACACAGCGGCATTTTCGGATTTGTACGCTTACTTGGAACTTAAAAACACCAAGAGTTTCATGATTTTGTACGACGGAAGAATCGTAAGTGAGCAGTATTTTAACGGACATTCCGAACAGTCGCTTTGGTACTGGGCCAGCGCTGGGAAAACGCTTACAACGGCTTGTACCGGAATTGCCGCCGAGCAAGGATTACTCGATGTAAACGCCCCAGTTTCCAATTATTTAGGCGCAGGCTGGACGTCGTTACCCACAAACAAAGAGCAATTGATTAAAGTTTCGAATTTGCTAACCATGACCAGCGGTCTCGACGATTCGTTAGGAGATAGCGTAGCGCCAGAAAATTTACAGTACGTTGCTGATGCAGGTACGCGTTGGGCGTATCACAATGTATATGTGAAATTGCAAGACGTTGTTTCAGAGGTTGCAAACAAAACATGGGCTACGTATTTTAACGAGAACCTCCGCGACAAAATTGGCATGAACGGATTTTGGTTTAGTTCGGGTGAAGATTTGAGTGTGTACAGCAGCAATACAAAAAGTATGGCACGTTTTGGTTTGTTGATGAGTAGAAAAGGAAAGTGGTTTGATCAGCAAATTGTACCTGAAGCATTTTGTGAAGCTGCTACCCAAACCTCGCAAAATTTGAATCGGGCGTACGGTTATATGTGGTGGATTAACGGAGAAAGCACTTATCGTTTGCCACAAGTACAGTTCCAATTCAATGGAAGTTTGATTCCGAGTGCTCCGGCAGATATGTATTGTGCCTTAGGCAAAAACGATCAAAAAATTTATATCGTTCCTTCTCGAAAGCTCGTTATTGTTCGCATGGGCGATTCGGCCGATGATACCAACTTTGCCTTATCAGACTTTGATAACGCATTATGGCAGCGAATAAATGCAGTAATACAATAGTTTGGTTTTTATCAACTAAGCGATTGAGAGGGATCTCAACTCACAAGTAATTTTTAAAGTGAAATAGGGAAGTAATTTCGTTGCAAGAAGCCAGCAGGACAAATTTCAGATATAAAAATGAACAAAAACGCCGCAATCGGCTTGCTGAGAAGAAAAAGAGATTTATGCGTAAAATTTTATTAACTAGATCGAATCAGTAAAATAAATGCTTTTGCGGTAAAATTTGCAGAAAAGGGTACAGCAACGCTCCGGGGCCTCCAGCCCGCCTC
>JAIXTU010000002.1 GCA_027483785.1 Flavobacterium sp. | reverse complement strand
ATTAAGGTGGGTACAGTTACGCAGGTGAAAATCAATTCAAAAATTGCCGTTGCAGATCGTTTGGAATTAGGTGGAATTATTTTTAGAAATGTTCCTTTTCTAGTGATGCCGGATAAAGATTTAAGTTTTCCGGAGGTTAATTATAAAATAAGTGGAATCATCGGCTTTCCTTTAATTAAACAATTGAAAGAAGTACATTTAGGAAAAGATGGAACAATTACAATTCCCGGAAAGCCAAGAATATCGAACTTAAATAATTTATTTCTCGATGGACTGACCCCAGTTATTCAAGCATATTCAGGAACCGAATCGCTGTTACTTACATTAGATACCGGTGCCCAAGCCACTAATTTATCTTATCAGTATTTTAAGAAGCACGAAGCTACCATTAAAAGCAGTGGTAAAATTTCAATCGGAAAAAGTGGAGGAGCAGGCGGTGTAACGATGAAGGGAGTTTATGAACTGCCCGATTTTGAAATTAAGCTGGGAACTAAAAAAGCAAAATTACCTTTGGTAAGCATCATGAGAGAACAATACGACTATTTAGATCACTTCGATGGCAATTTGGGTCAAGATTTTTTCATGAAATTTAATTCCTTGATTATAAATTTTGAAGATATGTATGTGGATTTTAAATGATCAGCTTGAAGATATTCTATTGGTCTTTTAATCTCCAACGATTCATTGTTTTGAATTGCTAAGATCAATTTGAAACGAACTCCAAACCATTCCAAAAAGCGATTATCTTTACGAAGAAGCGCAGACATTGATTCGGAAAAATAAGAATTGAGTTTTGTATGGAAGAAGTTGAAAGAGCCGGCGTCCCCGTGGTTTTTGCCGAAAGCGAAACCGAATGGCGTAATTGGTTGCAAGCAAATCACGATGAAAAAAAATCGGCTTGGTTGGTTATTTTTAAAAAAGAAAGTGGTTTTCCGTCGGTTTATTATCCCGAAGCTGTCGATCAAGCCTTATGTTTTGGTTGGATCGATAGCAAACCAAACAAACGAGACGAAAATTCTTACTATCAGTTTTTCGCTAAACGAAATCCAAAAAGTAAGTGGAGTCGCGTAAACAAAGAAAAAGTTACTCGATTACAAGCTCAAAATCTTCTTCATGAAAGCGGACTCAAAATGATTGCACTTGCCAAAAAATCCGGCACTTGGGATGCGCTAAACGATGTTGAGAATTTACAGCTTCCAGCTGATTTAGCAGATTCTTTTGCCTCAAATGACGTTGCTTTCAAAAATTGGGATGCCTTTCCAAAATCGGTAAAGCGAGGCATTTTAGAGTGGATTGCAGCTGCCAAAACAGCACCGACGCGCGAAAAACGAATTCAACAAACCGTTGCCGCAGCAAGTATTAACAAACGTATTCTTTACGATAAATAATCGTTGTAAATCACGCCACTCGAATGATCGTGTCGCGCGCCCGTAACCGATGCCAGCACATTTACCTCGTTTCGCAATCGTAAAACGCCCAAAAAGCCAAAAATAAGTGCTTCTTTAAATGCGATTGTCAAGTCGTCGGGAATCGTGAGTTCATGATTGGGAAGCGCTTGTTGCATCCGACTAATTAGAAATTCATGGTAAGCACCACCGCCCGTAATTAGTACGCTCTTTCCATCAAAACGTTTAATGTGTAACGAAATTTGTTCGCTAATGTGTTCCACGAAAGTGCGCAAAACATCCGGAATTGCCAGCGAGTACGCATTTAAAATCGGCAGGATTTCCCGATTCACAAACTCTACTCCGAGCGATTTCGGATGCGCCAGTTCATAAAACGGTAGTGCATGTAGCTCAGAAAGCAATTTCTCGTTCACCATACCCGTCGCGGCAATTGCGCCACCCGCGTCGTATTCCAAGCC
The DNA here is from genome assembly GCA_027483785.1 of Flavobacterium sp. GTDB lineage: Bacteria > Bacteroidota > Bacteroidia > Flavobacteriales > Flavobacteriaceae > Flavobacterium. The sequence goes on along the minus strand of JAIXTU010000002.1, from coordinate 2,967 downwards.
AAGCTTTTGAGCAAAATAGTTCAGAACGGTATTTACTGGGCAAATATCGAAAGCAATGCGTGTGCCGCCAACGTTGGTCGATACATTCGCAAATCCGCCGAGGTTTAAACAAAAATCGTAGTTTGAAAACAACAGTTCGTCGCCAATCGGAACTAACGGTGCGCCTTGTCCGCCTAAAGCCACATCGGCTACTCGAAAATCGCACACAATCGGAAACGGTAACAACTCGGCCAGTTGCGGTAAATTTCCAATTTGTAAAGTATATCCCAGCTGAGGTTGGTGCTTAATGGTATGTCCGTGGCTGCAAACGGCGTCGGGTTTTAGCTGGTGTTTTTCGATAAATGCCAAAGCTAAATGGGCTAATAAAACCGTATAACACTCGTTTAGTGAAGCGAGTTCAAGTTCAGCTAAGTTAATGCCTTCCGACAGTTCTCTTACCCAAGCTGGGCTGTACGAAATAGTTTCGGCAACTTCAATACGGTAGTTCCAATCGGAGTCTTCAAGTTTGAAATGAACAAAGGCCAAATCGAGTCCGTCGAGCGAAGTTCCCGACATCAAACCCAAAATCGAATAAGAGGTTTTATGCATGCTGCAAAATTAGCGACTGTTCAATAAAAAATTTTGTGTTAATTACCTACATTTGGCGTCACGAAAACGTTTTCTTAAGACCAAAAGTATAAAACTTATGAATTTTCAATTATCTGAAGAACATTTAATGATTCAAAAAGCTGCGCGCGATTTTGCGCAGACCGAACTTTTACCTGGAGTAATCGAACGCGACGAAAAGCAGGAGTTTCCCTTCGAACAAATAAAAAAAATGGGCGAACTAGGCTTTATGGGTATGATGGTCGACCCGAAATACGGCGGTAGCGGCTTGGATACCATTTCTTATGTTTTAGCGATGGAAGAAATTTCCAAAATCGACGCTTCGGCTTCGGTGGTTATGTCGGTTAACAACTCATTAGTTTGTTGGGGATTGCAAGAGTTTGGCACAGAGGAGCAAAAGCAAGAATGGTTGCCGCGATTAGCATCAGGCGAGATCCACGGTGCTTTTTGTTTGTCGGAACCAGAGGCAGGTAGCGATGCCACTTCGCAAAAAACAACCGCGGTAGATATGGGCGATTATTACTTGGTTAATGGAACTAAAAACTGGATTACCAACGGAAATACCGCTTCTTTTTACATTGTGATTGCACAAACCGATGTAGAAAAAAAACACAAAGGTATTAACGCCTTGATTATGACAAAAGACATGCCTGGTTTCGAGGTAGGTTTGAAGGAACAGAAATTGGGAATTCGCGGATCCGACACACATTCGTTGATGTTTACCGACGTGAAAGTACGCAAAGCAAATCGGATTGGTGAGGATGGTTTTGGATTTAAATTCGCAATGAAAACACTTGCCGGCGGACGTATCGGTATTGCGGCTCAGGCGCTTGGAATTGCTTCGGGTGCTTACGAATTGGCGTTGGCGTACAGCAAGCAGCGCAAGGCGTTTGGCAAAGAAATTTCGCAACACCAAGCCATTGCCTTCAAATTGGCTGATATGTATGTAAATATTGAGGCAGCCAGACACTTGTGTTTAAAAGCGGCATACGATAAAGATATGCACGAGAATTACGACATCAGCGGCGCAATGGCCAAGCTTTTCGCATCGCAAGTAGCCATGGATACCACAATCGAAGCGGTTCAAGTACACGGTGGAAACGGTTATGTAAAAGAATACCACGTCGAGCGACTCATGCGCGATGCCAAGATTACGCAGATTTACGAAGGCACTTCCGAAATCCAAAAAATTGTGATTTCGCGAGCTATTTTAAGTTAATAAAGTATCATTTTTTTGCAGCTAATCCCGCCATTTGCTGCAAGTACGCACCAAAACCAGGTATTTTGCACGTTCAGCTCACGGCTTCCGTTGGTCGCCCCAGCTTCCGGCAAAATAACCTGGTTTTGTTTTGCGCGCTTTCCGCGCCTGTCGGGGCTGGGGGAGACGTTACTAACGTTTGGTAGAAAAAGTGTATATTCGTGAGAGATAATAAACGAAACGAGTGTACAAATTTACATATCCAAAATACGCAAAACTATTTTAGCAAAAAGTACTGTAATTAAATAGTTTATTGTTGTTTTTGAAAAATGAAAAAGAGGTAGGAATTTCGTCAATTGTCGAGTTGTACACAATTTTAAAAACACGAAAATAATGACAAAAAAATTCTCCAGTTTATTAATTTTTATAATTACGCTTTCTTCTTGTGCGCAAAATAAAACTGAAGAAATAACAACAGATAATAATGGAAATATAATCGTGAGAAAAGAGATTACTAATGAAAAAGAATTAGTAAAAACTTCCGAAGAAATACTAGAAGAGTTCTATAAAAACCAAAATGATATTGAATCTTTAGATAAATTGATAAGTTTTAGGTCATATCAAAAAACTCCATATGTAAAATTTAAAGAAACAATGGAAACGAAAAATAAAGTTTGCGGTAAATTAATTGAAAAAAAGATTGTCGAAAAAGAATTTTCCGAGGATAAGAAAGCAATTAGATATAAAATTTTGGTGAACTACGAAAAGAAAAAAACTATCGAACAAATTGTAATGATTAAAGAAACTGAAAATAGCAACTTTCTAATATTTGATTATAATATCAAAACAAACTAAATATAAAAAACTGTGTGTAACAGGCGTAACCGTTGCACAACTATTATCTTTCGCCAAAATATAAAAAATCCAAATCATAACGAGCTCAAATAAGACGTTTTAAAGTACGCTCGTTCGCAAAATAGCGTGTGGTTTTAAAAAATAACCAAGCCTTAAAACGCCTTTTTTGGAGTCAAAAAACAGCCATTTTGTAAAACCGCAAAGCTTTACTCGCTTTTGTGATATAACTTTGGCTATTGCCGCTGGTTTTTTGGTTTTGAAGGTCAGATATTTCTTCAAGTTGTAGGTTAAGCTTGCCATAAGCTCGT
>JAIXTU010000004.1 GCA_027483785.1 Flavobacterium sp. | reverse complement strand
GGGTTGCTCGTACGAAGAGCGTTTTGAAGTTACTGCGAACCCGATACCCGACTTACCTCTTTTAGGATTTATCGACAATGTTTTACAAGTTTCGGTACCTAATAGTACTGATTTTGAGTTTAGCTTAGACAATCTTAATTATCAAACAGATGCCGTGTTTACCTTGGGTCGCGGCGGCGAGTACGTGTTATACATTCGCGATTTAGCGCGTTGTAAGGTGCATGAGTTTCCGTTTATATGGCTGCGTGCACCGCGATTCTTTTCACCCAACGGCGATTCGTTCAACGATCTGTGGACGGTTGAGGGAATGATTTTTTACCCCGAATCGAAAGTGCGTATTTTCAACAAGTTCGGAAAGTTTTTGTACGAGCTCAATGTGCAAAATCTGAGTTGGGACGGTACGCTTTCTAGGAACCCGCTTCCTGCAAGCGATTATTGGTTCGAGGCCACTTTCGGCTTGCGTTCACTACCCATCCGCGGACATTTTAGTTTGTTGCGCTAGTTTTTCAGTGGTTTTGAGAAGCTAATCCCGTTTTTCGCTATAGTCCTCAAAAAATACGGCACGTTCACACGTATTGCAGTTGGCTCCTAAGGTCGCCACCGCAAAACGGTTCACGTAGCCGTATTTTTTTCCGGGCTGCCGCTGCAACCGGGGCTAGGGGGGGCGTTACCTACAAATGGTGGAAAAAATACCTATAAGTAGGTAGTTTTGGGACGAGGGAAGTGCGTAAATTAGCGAAGATTGAATTTAATCGCTCGTGCAAAATACGATGTTAGGGTGCGATTTAACAAATTGAAAAGATGCAAAGCTTTTTCACGACAAATCACTGTAAATAAATAGGTTATCGTTTGTTATAAAAACTGTATAACGTTCAGTAAATTTGCAGATCTTGAAGTTAGTCGTCAGTTTAGTAGAACGCAGAAATAACAACAAATGATGAAGAATTATAAATCGGTTTTCTTAGCATTTTTTACATTAATTTCTTGTAACCAAATAATAAATCACAAAGAAGATAATTTAGATAGCGTAACAACTATTTTGGAAAAAAAAGTTGAAAATAATAAAAATGATACTGTTGAAATTTCTAAAAATAGAATCGATACAATTGTAGTAAAAAATCAAACTGCAATTATTATAGAACCAACGGACAAGCAAATTGAAAAACGTAAAAAGGAAGTTGGTGAACAAGATTTTTATATTGGTGCTGACGATTATATCTGGTACTTAAATGAGTCGTATGAAATTTTTCGTAAAAATAAACTGAATGTTTTAAACATTAAAAATGATAAAATAATCAAGTTTGAAATGAAGAACGGAAATAATACAATTTTAGAATTAAACGGAGAAAGCGAACTATGGCAAATATATTTATTCGACCCAAATTTGAAACCGAAAAAAATTCACATGACAGATTCGGAAAATGAGTACAAAACTTATTTCAAATAAAAAAACCGAACGCCTAACACACATAGCTATCCTACAACCTCTTTTTTCTAGCACCTTCTCTGTAAAACCATTAATTACATTTCAAATAACCCCGATCCGCGCGCACCACAAAACTTCCTTGTTTTACAACCATCTTTTCAAAAAAAATTACAAATCACAAAACTCAACCGTCGTTTAAGAACTTTTAAACGAGGTTCGTTTTTCACCAAAATTCCAGCCTTTTAGCAACATTTCTACAAGCAAGTAAGCAACGCGATCCCAAGGCTTAAAATACGGATCTTATCTGTGCTGGTCAATCAAAATTAAATTCCCGTCGGGATCCGAAAGAAAAATACTACCCGGTCCGGTCGTTTGTTCGTCGACTTCTGCCGTAAGGCCAATACCACTGGCTTTTAATTGCGACTGAATCGCGCGAACGTCGTCAAACGGATCGGTTTGCTGCCCGTTTTCGTCCCAGCCCGGATTAAAGGTAAGCAGGTTTCCTTCGAACATTCCTTGAAACAAACCGATTAACGCATTTTCGTTTTTTAAGATCAAATAATTTTGCTCTGCACTTCCCGCAAGGACGGTAAATCCCAACTTTTGATAAAATTCGTGCGATGCCGCCAAATCGGTAACGCTTAAGCTAATTGAAAAAGCTCCTAGTTTCATATTGTTTGCGTTTACTCATTTACCACGCCTTTCTTTCGCTACGTTTAAACAACTACAGCAGGCGCAACAAAATGCTTCTTGAAACAAATATAAAAACTTGGAGCCTTTTTTTATGCTAATTCCTAAAAATCAGGCATTTAAATTTTTGATTATTCGTTTTTATTAACTTTTTCGCTCAAGTTTAAATTGTACCAGTCGATCTGACGTGAAAAGTACATCGACAAGGCTAAGATTACGAAAATTCCGATACTTCCAATTAACAACGCATAATCTTGCAGTTGGATGATCACAAAAATGAAAGCATATAAAATAACGAGAATGGCCGATAACAACAGCGTTAACTTGCTCGATTTCAAGATTGCTCGAACGTATCCCGCAATCAGCAATAAGGTGGATAACGCGGAGACAATAAAAGCAAGGTCAAACGATATATGTTCCGATATCGAAAGAAGTAGTGTGTAAAAGACAATCAGCGCAACACCAACCAAGATGTATTGTATCGGGTGGATGAAGACTTTATTTAAAACTTCAATAAAAAAGAATACTAAAAAGGTAAATCCAATAAACAAGATCGCGTATTGAACCGAACGATACGCTTTTTGATAATTATCTACCGGTAACAGCAGGTCGATTCCAAAAGCAGATGCGTCTAAATCAAATCGACTGCCGGTCCACATTTGCGGATAGTTTCTGTTTAGGTGCAAAACGTTCCAATTGGCTTTAAAACCGCTTTCCGCTACGCTTCTAGAATCAGGCAGGAAAGCTCCCGTGAAACTTGGGTTTGGCCAAGAAGAAGTGAGTTTTACATCGGTTACCTTTCCAACAGGAACGAAATATAAATTCTGACTTCCTTTCAGGTCGAGTGTTAGTTTAAAGCGGTAGTTTTCTTTCTGTAGCGGATCAACCAAAACAGCAGCATTTATGCCGGATGCAACCACATCAGTTGACGACACGCCCGGATTAAAAAATAATTGTTGATTGTTCCACTGTAGTTCAACCTGTTTTTCAATGCCTCGTAAATCATCAATTCCCACTACAAACTCGGCTTTATCTAATTTTATATTTTGTGGTAGAATATCCAAGGCGGAAAAGTCGAGCGCTTTAAAGGTTCCCGTTATCTCTACTTTTGAATTGTAAACAACGATGTCGTAGATACCGCGATTTCTCTTCTCCGGATTTATGGTGCCGGTTATTTCAAGGTTGTCGGGAAGGATGTGAATGTAGTCTTTAACGGCAACAATTTTCTCAGTTGTATCTTTTTTAGAGGTTTCACGAACATACTTGATGTAAGGAATAGATAAAATGGGCGCAACTAAGGTTTGCGCTCCGGCCCATTTCGAACTTACTTCTTCAATAGCCTTATTTTGCGTTTGTTCGCGCTCTTGAATTAAATTGTGAACCATTGCGGTCGGAACAAGCAACAGCAAAACAATGATGATTATGGTTGTTATCTTAAAATAAACGTTATTTTTCAAGCTTTTTTTAGGAGTTTGCTGTAATTGGCTGCTTTCCATTTTGGGAGTTTTGATTTGTTTTGTGAGTTATGCGAGTTCTATTTTTTAACGTAAGTTCAATAAAAGCTACTTTTTGTTATTTTGCTTTGAAACCTACAGGAATCAGAAGATTGCCCGCATCGTACATATTCAAATACAAGACAATTTCTTTTTCAAGGCCCGCATACGTAATTTTATACTTGTCGAGCATGCCGCTGCCATACGGACTATTTTTCGATTCAAATAAACAGCAACTTCCGATTCTAACATAACTGATTGCTTCGCCGTTTGGTCCTGCAAGTGAATTGAGGTATTTGCGTTCATTCGCGGGTCCGTTGCCAACACCTCCAACTAAAATCGGATTTTTCTCGGTATAACCATACGTTTTATCCGTACTGTATTTTGAAAGTACAAAAGCAGTACCATCAGTATTCGAAATAGGGAGTTGGATATTCGCAACACTAGTATTCACCTTATCTTTTGTCGAGGTACACGCAAAAAGTAAAGCACTTACGGCGGTTATGATAAGTTGTCGTCGCATAGTAATTTGTTTTTAGGTTGTTAAAGAAAGATCGATGGAAGAAAATAGAATTCTGATTTAAATGATAACGACACAGCAGTTGCAATATTGTGTGCAAAGATTTTGTTTAAGATTTAACTTTAAGAAAGTGAGCTACAAATCTTTCTTTGAGCGATACTTTTGATAACTTACATAGCCTAAGCTAATTACAGAGTGAGCAAACATGCTCAGATACAGATAACCAAGTAGCTTTAAGCCATAAGGATCTGAGAAAAACTTAGCCTGTGAAAGGAAGATTAAAAGCGAGAAATAAATGGCAAAAATGAACACATTAATGCCAAACCAATACCAAAATGTTTTGGGTCTAGGCCATAGGTACAAGCTTCCGAAAATAAAAGCACCGGGCAGCAGTATGCAGATAAGCGTTAAAAACATAAATCAGCGGTTTGAGGAACTACATTTACGCCAGCGGTTACAAGGAAAATCATTCCAAAAATGATTAAAAGCAACTTGCTAAAGCGTGTATTTTTTAATCATCGGCCATCTGCCTATTATCAGTAGCAAGCAGCTATCTCCCTACTGTTTTTCTCCGGTCGCGTTCTTTCTTTAATAAATTTAATTCGCGACTGGTTTGCCCGGCCACCGACGTGTTTTCTTCTGCACGTCGAATCAAATACGGCATAACATCACGTACGGGTCCGAAAGGCAAGTATTTCGCTACATTGTAGCCGTGCGCGGCCAAATTATAACTGATGTTATCGCTCATTCCGTACAATTGTCCGAAATAGATGCGGGTATCATTTTTTGCAATTCCGTGTTCGTCCATCAATTGCATTAAGCGGTATGAGCTCGATTCGTTGTGCGTTCCCGCAAAAATTGCCATGTGCTCTAAATGTTCCATCATGTAGTGCACAGCTGCATCAAAATTCGCGTCGGTTGCTGCTTTATCTTTGCAAATTGGAGTAGGGTAGCCCAACTCTTCGGCGCGCTTGTTTTCTTTTTCCATGTAAGCGCCGCGAACGAGTTTCATACCAATATGAAATCCGCCTGCTTCAGCTCTCTCGTGCAATTCTTTCAAGTACGGAACACGATCGTGACGGTAAAGTTGTAAGGTATTAAAAACTACTGCTTTTTCTTTATTGTATTTGCGCATCATTTGTTCCACAAGATCATCGGCGGCGTCTTGCATCCAACTCTCTTCACCGTCTATCAAAAGCATCACATTACCTTGATGTGCTGCGCTGCAAACTCGGTCAAATCGTTCGATAACGCGGTTCCATTCTGCTTGCTCGTCCGAAGTTAAGGTTTCTTTTCGACCTAGTTTTTCATACAGTTCGAATCGGCCAAAGCCCGTTGGTTTAAAAACAGCGAACGGTATGGCTTCGCGAGCAATCGCAAAATCTATCGTGCGTAAAGTCATCGCCAAAGCTGCATCAAATTGGGCTTCGTCTTCTTTTCCTTCCACCGAATAATCTAAAACCGACGCTACACCCTTGGTATACATTTTATCAACCACAGGCAAACAGTCTTGTTCGTTTACACCACCACAAAAGTGATCGAAAACGGTGGCTCTAATCAAACCTTCAACCGGTAAATGTGCTTTGATGGCAAAGTTGGTAACCGCAGTACCAATGCGAACTAAAGGTTCGTTTGCAATCATTTTGAAAAGAAAATATGCGCGGTCGAGTTCTGTATCAGTTTTTAGAGCAAAGGCCGTTTCGGTGTTGTCAAACAATTTTTCCATCGTAATTTTTATGCGTCACAAAGATAACGAGAACGTTTGCGTAGGCAATATTTTTATCGCTTTCTTCACGATTATTTAAGGCGATTTCTCTCGGAAATGTTGCAATTTTGTTCCGTAAAAGTAAAAAATGACATTCCTCAACCATTCCGAACCGGTGCACGATATCTTTGAAGGCGAAAACGGCTATGCAGCTTTAAATGCACTCATCGAAAAAAGCAAGTATTCTAAAATTGTTCTGTTTTCAGACGAAGTGGTTTACGATTTGTGGGCAGGTAAATTGCTGCAAGAATTACATGCTGCGCTAGACATCCATACCATTGTGATTGAAGCCGGCGAAGAGCAAAAGCAGTTGGAAATTTGTCGGTTTATCTATGAAGAATTAGCAGATATCGAAGCCGATAAACATACACTTCTGATCAACTTTGGCGGTGGAGTAGTAACCGATATCGGCGGATTTATCGCATCGACATTTAAGCGAGGAATCGATTTTGTGAATGTGCCTACTACACTTTTAGGGATGGTAGATGCTGCTTTGGGCGGCAAAAACGGTATCGATTTAGGTGCAGTGAAAAATCAGATTGGAACAACCGCCATGCCGCAACTGGTTCTTATTGATTGCGCTTTCGCGGAAAGTTTAGAACCCGAAGAAATCTTATCGGGCTTGGCTGAGATGATTAAACACGGCGCTATTGCCAACGCCGCAGTTTTTGAACGATTTGAGCAAGCCTCGTCGTTTTCCATGGAATCCGATAGCCAGAGTATTTTAGAGTCGGCACAGATCAAAATGCGCATTGTTAGTGAAGATCCGTTTGAAAATGGACTCCGGAAAGTACTCAATTTTGGACACAGCATTGGTCACGCGCTCGAATCGTATTTGCTAGAAAGCAGTGAAGAACGTGTTTATCACGGTTATTGCGTGGCTGCCGGCATGATCATGGAAAGCCATATAGCCTGGCAAAGCGGATTATTAGCAGAAACCGATTTCAAACGATTAGTTGCAGTGATCGATCGGTTTTTTGATCGCATAATCTTTCCACAAAATGCCGTTCCAAAACTGCTGGAATTGATGCGTCACGACAAAAAAAATAGGGATGGAAACCTGCGCTACGCACCAATTACGGCTATTGGTTTTGCAAAAGACACGTATATTGCTGATTCACAACAAATTGAAAACGCCATACAATTTTATAATTCCAAACATTAAATTAAATAAATGTAAAGAGTGTTACTTCAATATTTTTTTACATTTGCTGCAATGAAAAGAAACGAAAATTTTGCTAGCAAACCGCATCATTGCAAGGATTCACGGCAGTTTAAACGCCGGTTTTTGGATTTAATAGCCACTAAATTTTCTCTATTGCATTTATTTGACAGTTCGTTGCTGCAGTATGCGAGTGCCGAATTGCAAATTATCTATGCCAATATTAGGGTTTGAGAAAGCTGTTTTACACAGTTTTATAGTTCAAATCTTAATTTCTCGCTTTCATGAATACAAAATATTTCGACCTTATCAATCAAACGTACTACTTTCCACAAGAAGAGTTTACGCTGAACAAAGACAATCTTCAATTTCACAACATCGATTTGATGAAGTTGGTGGAGCAATACGGTACGCCATTGAAATTTACGTACTTACCGCAAATTTCAAACAACATCAAGCGCGCGAAAAATTGGTTTCGTAACGCTATGGAAAAAAACAAGTACGAAGGCAAATACTACTACTGCTACTGTACCAAAAGTTCGCACTTTGAATATGTGATGAACGAAGCGTTTAAAAACAATATCCACATTGAAACTTCCTCGGCTTTCGACATCAATATTGTGGAACGTTTAATGGAAACGGGTAAAATCAATAAAAACACGTTCATTATTTGTAACGGTTTTAAGCGCGACCAGTACATTTCGAATATTGCGCGCTTAATTAATAGCGGACACAAAAACTGTATTCCGATTATCGATAATTTCGAGGAATTGGATTTGTTGCAAGCCGAAATCAAAGGAAAGTTTAAAATCGGAATTCGTATTGCCGCAGAGGAAGAACCGAAGTTCGAATTTTATACGTCGCGCTTGGGTATTGGGTACAAGAATATTCTGGCTTTCTACAAGAAGCAAATTCAAGACAATAAAAAGGTGGAATTGAAAATGCTCCACTTTTTCATCAATACCGGAATTAACGACAACGCGTATTATTGGAACGAATTAGTGAAATGTATCAAAGTATATATTGCTTTGAAAAAAGAATGCCCGTCGCTCGATGGTTTGAACATTGGAGGCGGTTTTCCGATTAAAAATTCGTTGGCTTTTGAATACGACTATCAGTATATGATCGATGAAATCATCAATCAGATCAAAATTGCTTGCGACGAAGCCGAAGTTGATGTTCCGAACATTTTTACCGAATTTGGTTCGTTTACCGTTGGCGAAAGCGGCGGTGCTATTTACCAGATTTTGTACCAAAAGCAACAAAACGATCGCGAGAAGTGGAACATGATCGACTCGTCGTTTATTACCACTTTACCCGATACTTGGGCCATCAACAAGCGTTTTATTATGTTGGCCATAAATCGTTGGAACGATACATACGAACGGGTACTTTTAGGCGGCATGACTTGTGATAGCGACGATTATTACAACTCGGAGCAAAACATGAACGCCATTTATTTGCCGAAATACAATAAAGAAAAGCCGCTCTACATCGGGTTTTTCAATATCGGTGCGTATCAAGAAACCATTGGCGGTTATGGCGGTTTGCACCACTGCTTGATTCCGCAGCCCAAACACATTTTAATTGATCGCGACGAGAACGGCATTTTAGCAACCGAAGTTTTTTCGGAACAACAAACATCAGATCAAGTACTTAGTATACTTGGTTATAAATAAAAGAAATTAAATTTGAGATATGAATAAGGGACCGATTAGCCAGTTTATTACGAAGCATTATTTGCACTTTAATTCAGCTGCTTTAGTTGATGCTGCCAAAGCGTACGAAGCACAATTAGAGAATGGTGCGAAAATGATGGTGACTTTGGCAGGAGCTATGAGTACAGCCGAAATCGGTAAGATTTTTGCAGAAATGATTCGCCGTGATAAAGTACAAATAATTTCGTGTACCGGTGCGAATTTGGAAGAAGACATCATGAATTTGGTAGCGCACTCACATTACGAGCGCGTGCCAAATTACCGCGATTTAACGCCAGAACAAGAATGGGATTTGTTGGAGCGTGGTTTAAATCGCGTTACCGATACCTGTATCCCGGAACACGAAGCGTTTAGACGTTTGCAAAAGCACATTTACAAGATTTGGAAAGACGCCGACGATAAAGGCGAGCGTTATTTCCCACATGAATTCATGTACAAAATGTTGCTTTCTGGTGTATTGGAAGAGTATTACGAAATCGACTTAAAAGACAGTTGGATGTACGCTGCCGCGGAAAAGAATTTACCAATTATTGTTCCAGGTTGGGAAGATAGTACCATGGGGAACATTTTTGCATCGTACGTGATTAAAGGCGAATTGAAAGCTTCGACTATGAAAAGCGGTATCGAATACATGACGTTCTTAGCCGATTGGTACACGAAAAACAGCAAATCGGGCGTAGGATTTTTCCAGATTGGTGGCGGTATTGCAGGTGATTTCCCTATTTGTGTGGTTCCGATGTTGTACCAAGATATGGAAATGCACGATGTTCCGTTCTGGAGCTATTTTTGTCAAATATCCGACAGTACAACCAGTTACGGTTCGTACTCGGGAGCAGTACCAAACGAAAAAATTACTTGGGGAAAATTAGATATAACAACTCCAAAATTTATCATAGAATCTGATGCTACAATCGTTGCGCCTCTTATTTTTGCGTACTTGTTAGATATGTAAAGTTAAAAAGCAAACGGCCTTTCCTATTTATAAAGCGATGAAAAGAATTATTGTTGATTACTCCAAACTTACGAATGAAATTTTGAATTTGCTGGTCGAGAAATTTCCCGACGGATACGACGATTCAAACATTATCCGATTTAAAAACCACAAAGGCGAAACCATCGAAGCTGTGGAAGTACGCACTGAAGACACCATTTATTTGGTTAAAATTTCCACGAAATTAGCCGATAGAATGGTGAATTTTGAAGATGAAGAAGATGTAGTAGTGCCGTTAGAACCAATTAAAGGTATTGATTTGGGTGACGACGATGCTGCCGATGACGACACGGACGACGACAACGACGACGTTTCAAATGATCGTCCGGAATTTGATGATGAAGATGATTTCGATTCCGATCCGGCTGATGTGGCCGATGACGAAGACGACGAAGAATAGTTTATGAAAATCCGGTGTTTAGGCATCGGATTTTTTTTGGAAACGATTTTTTGTGCACGTGCTTGTGGTAAGGATGGTGGCGGACAGCCAGACATGTCTACGCTCCGCAAAGTCTCCCGACTTTGAGGCAATTACCTACGC
>JAIXTU010000246.1 GCA_027483785.1 Flavobacterium sp. | reverse complement strand
TAGAGGCAGGCTGGCGGTTGAAGCAAACAATCATTTCGGAATTAAATGTCACAAAGATTGGACAGGCGAGAGTGTTCGACACGACGACGACAGTGAGCAGGAGTGTTTTAGAAAATACAACGATGCTAGCGAATCGTATCGGGATCACGCCGTTTTCCTAACAGGAAGACAACGCTATGCTTCGCTATTTCAATTAGAGAAAAACGATTACGAAGCTTGGGCACGCGGATTGAAAAATGCGGGTTACGCTACCGATCCGAAATACCCGGAGAAGCTAATTTCGTATATAGAGCGGTACGAGTTGGCGCAATACGATGCAGTTGTTTTAGAAAAAAATTATATCCCAAAACAGCAGCCAAACGAATCGATTGCATTTAGCGATAACGATTATTACGAGGTGCAAAAAGGCGATACATTGTATTCGATTTCAAAGCGATTCGGATTAAGCGTAGAGGAATTAAAAGCAAAGAATAATTTGGCAGACAATGCGATCGCTGTCGGACAAAAAATTAAAATCAAATAATGGAATACAAAAGGAGTAGTGCTTTATTTGTTGAAGCACAACAGTATATTCCGGGTGGCGTGAACTCTCCGGTACGTGCATTTAAAGCGGTTGGCGGACATCCGATTTTTGTAAAATCAGCTAAAGGAGCGTATTTATACGATGAAGACGGCAACCGATTGATCGATTACATTAATTCTTGGGGTCCGATGATCTTAGGACACGCCTACGAACCCGTAGTGGAAGCTGTTATCGAAAAGGCAAAATCGGGAACTTCTTTTGGAATGCCCACGGAAATTGAAACTGAGATTGCGAAACTAGCTATTGAAATGGTTCCGGGAATCGATAAAATTCGCTTCGTAAATTCAGGAACAGAAGCTTGTATGAGTGCCATCCGTTTGGCACGCGGTTTTACGTCGAGAAATAAGATTATCAAATTCGCAGGTTGTTACCACGGTCATTCCGATTCATTTTTGATTCAGGCTGGAAGTGGTGCCAGTACGTTTGGAATGCCGAACAGTCCAGGTGTTACTCCTGGAACCGCCCAAGATACGTTATTGGCTACATACAACGACGAGGCGAGCGTTCGCGAATTGTTTGCTGCAAATCCGAATGAAATAGCAGCTTTAATTGTAGAACCTGTGGCTGGTAATATGGGCTGTGTACCGCCGTTACCTGGATTTTTGCAGTTTCTGCGCGACATCTGTACTGCGAACGGCGCATTACTGATTTTTGATGAGGTAATGACCGGTTTTCGACTCGCAAAAGGCGGAGTTCAGGAATTATATGGAATAACAGCCGATATGTGTTGTTTTGGAAAAGTTATAGGTGGCGGTTTGCCCGTAGGAGCTTTTGCGGCACGTCGGGAAATCATGGATTATTTGGCGCCGGTCGGGCCTGTTTATCAAGCCGGAACATTGTCTGGGAATCCGTTGGCAATGGTTGCTGGACTAACGATGCTGCGTGCAATTAATTCTGATGCAGAGTTGTTTAAAAGGCTCGATGAGAAATGTGCGTATTTAGAAAACGGCTTGCGTTACGCATTTTCAGAAACGGAAATTCCGTTTACGATTAATCGGGTTGGATCGATGATTTCTATTCACTTTGCAGCAGAAAGTGTTGTTGATTTTGCCACAGCAAAGCTCGGCGATAACGAGTGGTTTAAAAAGTTCTTTCACGGTATGCTCAATGAAGGCGTTTACATTGCACCTTCGGCTTACGAAAGTTGGTTTTTAACGGATGCTTTAACGAAAGAAGATTTAGATTTTACTATTAGTGCGGCGAAGAGAGTCGCGGCAAAGATGTAATTGAAGGCTGTTTTATAGCGATATTAAACAAAAAAGGCGGTCAATCGACCGCCTTTTTTTAATGAGTTAAATTATGGAATACTTGCTGGTTTGCTTTTAGCTTCTCATACTGGTCGTTTGGAAGAGAAGCCTCTAGTTTTCTCGCAATGGTTTGATAGATAATTTCTTTACGCTCGTCACTAGCACCTGCTGCTTCATTCAAAAGACGGTATTTCGTAGTAAAAAGTTCTTTGAACATTTCTTTTTGCGGTTCTGTAAGAGATAGTACCGAAGTCATGTCCGCAAGATTAGATTCAACTTTTTTGATATCTACACCTTTTGTAGTTTCCGTTTGAATAGTAGCTGGTTTTGTTACTACTGGTGATGCTTTTTGAGCCATTCCCGCAAGCGAGAACATCATAAAGCTAAGCAATGCAAGTTTTTTCATAACGTATTTCGATTTAAAGAAAGCCAAATCTAAAGAATTTATTTCATATATAATTAATCTTGTGGCTCATTTAGTACAGGTTCTGTATTTTTTCCTTTGCGTCGGTCTGCGAGTTTTTTCTCAAACTTGTCCGCTCTTTTGTCACGCGTTGCTTCCCACTTGGCAAATTGTTCCGGTTTTAGAATCTTTTTCATTTGGTCGCGAAGCGCAATTTTTTCGTCAAGGATTTTGTTTTTCATGTCGAAACGATCTTGCTCGGTTGGCTTCACGCCAGATTTTCTTTTAGCGAGCAATTCTTCACGAGTAGCCTCTCTTTTCTTTTCTGCCTCTAGCAATACTTGTTTAATCTCCTTTTGCTGCGCGGCAGTCAAATCGAGCTGCAATGTTAATTCTTTAACGCGCAATTCGGTTCGTTGCTCGGGTGTTAGCGGTGCTTTCCGGGTTTTGATTTCTTTCTCTTGAGCGAAGCCTACGAAACTCGTAAGTACAATCGCAATCATCAATAGTTTTTTCATATGCTTAAAAATTAAATATATGTCTATGACGATTTCATTTTCAAAAGGTTTAATGTTCCGCTTTTAATTCAAAGTATTTTTCTGCTCCTTCGCTAACTACACCAATTAAACCTAACTTCGTTAAGTTCTTGGTGTATTGATCCCATTTTTTGCCAGACAATTCCGCTTTTCCTTTCAATTCAGAAATAAGTAACTTTCCTTCCCCTTGTTGTAGCAAGTCCAAAAGATGCTGCTCTTCAGCATGCAATTCAACAGTTTTTTTCTGTTTTTCAGGACGCATCTGTGGAAAGAAAAGCACTTCCTGAATCGAAGTATTGTCGGTTAAGAACATGATTAGTCGATCCATACCAATTCCTAAACCTGAAGTAGGAGGCATGCCGTACTCCAAAGCACGTAGAAAATCTTCGTCTATAAATTGCGTCGCTTCCACATCGCCTTTTTCGGCTAAACGCAGTTGCTCTTCAAATCGCTCACGCTGATCAATCGGGTCGTTTAACTCTGAATAGGCATTAGCAATTTCTTTTCCACAAACCATCAACTCAAAACGCTCGGTCAACTCCGGATTTTCACGGTGTTTCTTGCACAGCGGCGACATTTCTATCGGATAATCCGTAATAAACGTAGGTTGAATAAAATTTCCTTCGCAAAACGCGCCAAAAATTTCGTCGATCAGTTTTCCTTTACCCATGGTGCGATCCACTTCAATACCCATGTTTTTGGCAGCCTCGTATAATTCTTGTTCCGATTTTCCAGCAATATCAAATTGGGTAAACTTCAAGATGGCGTCGCGCATGCTAATTCGTGGATACGGCGCTTTAAAATCGACAACCATGCCGTTAAAAGTTGTTTTTGTAGTTCCGTTTACCGCAATCGCACAGTGTTCGAGTAATTTTTCGGTAAACGACATCATCCAGTTGTAGTCTTTGTAGGCTACGTAAATTTCCATAGCGGTAAACTCCGGATTGTGCGTACGGTCCATTCCTTCGTTACGGAAATTCTTCGAAAATTCGTAAACTCCTTCAAAACCGCCCACGATGAGTCGCTTTAGGTACAACTCGTTTGCAATACGCATGTACAGTGGCACATCAAGTGCATTGTGGTGCGTGATGAAAGGTCGTGCGGCAGCGCCACCTGGGATGGGTTGTAAAATAGGAGTTTCTACTTCTAGATATCCTTTTTCGTTAAAGAAACTGCGCATCGCATTAAAAAGCTTCGTGCGCTTAATGAAAGTTTCTTTAACGTGATCGTTTACGGTTAAATCAACGTATCTTCTGCGGTACCGCAATTCAGCATCGCTAAAAGCATCGTGTACTTTTCCATCGGCGTCGGTTTTAACCACCGGCAACGGGCGAAGTGCTTTTGAAAGTACAGTCAGCTCAGTAGCATGTACCGAAATCTCACCCACTTGCGTTTTAAAAACAGTTCCTTTTATTCCGATGAAATCTCCCAAATCCAGTAAGCGCTTAAAAACTACGTTATAGGCAGTAGCGGCTTCATCGGTCGAAATATCATCTCGAGAAATGTATACTTGAATACGTCCTGTCGCATCTTTAAGTTCTGCAAACGATGCTTTCCCCATGATGCGTTTGCCCATCAAACGACCGGCAATAGTTACCTCTTTCCCTGCCAGGGCATCGTAGTTATTGATAATTTCTTCCGCGTAAGCGTTGGTATGAAAGGCCGCCGCCGGAAACGGATCGATATTTAGCTTTTTAAGTTCTTGTAGTGCTTCTCTTCGAAGTATTTCCTGTTCTGAAAGCATGGAATAAATTTTTTGCAAAGATAGCTTTTAAGCTCGCGGCTGCAAAACACAAGGCAAGGATAAATTTAGCACTAGAATTTTTACGGTAATTGATTCATTTTCAATTTGATTATCTGTTTTATCAGGGCGGCATTTCGCGCTGTTCGTTACAATACCGCCTTACCGTACCGGTTTGGTCTGTTTTTCGAGTCAGCTTCCTCCGGTCGCTGGTCTCAAAACGCCCGCACGCGGCACGGTTGCGGCTTTATTTCCACTACCATCACGGCCGCGGCAATCGTTTA
>JAIXTU010000341.1 GCA_027483785.1 Flavobacterium sp. | reverse complement strand
GGTGCGGAGTTTCTGCAAGACGGAAGTGTGAATCCGGATAAAGCATATCCAACCTTGTTGAATTTGTTGCCCAGCGGATTAAAAGGTTTATCGTTTGCCGCGTTAACGGCTGCCATTGTGGCTTCGCTTGCTGGAAAAGCAAACAGTATTGCTACCATTTTTACGCTCGATGTCTACAAAAAGAGTGTTAACAAAGATGCCGACGAAGCCAAATTGGTAGCCGTTGGAAAACGTACTGTAATTGTTGCTATGATTATTGCGGTAATTGTTGCGCCCTTGTTAGGAATCGACAAAAAAGGCGGATTTCAGTACATTCAAGAGTACACTGGTTTTGTGAGTCCTGGTATTTTTGCGATGTTCTTTTTGGGCTTCTTCTGGAAGAAAACAACAGCCAACGCCGCGTTATTTGCTACGATTGGCGGTTTTATTTTATCGGTTCTCTTCAAGTTTTTACCCGGTTTTGTATCGCTCGAATTCTTGTATTCGTCTGGTTTTGCCGTTCCAAATGCTTCCGGCGTTTACGAAATACCGTTTGTTGATCGTATGGGGTTTGTATTCCTGATTTGCATTATTGGCATGTGGTTAATTAGCACTTATGAAACCCGCAAAGGTGTTGAAACTAAAGGCCTAGATATCGAACCAGGCATGTTTAAAACCTCAACCGGTTTTACTGTTTGGACGCTAATCATCTTCGGAATACTAGCGGCGTTGTACACGATTTTTTGGTAGCATTTTTGGGCACGTCCTGCCGCTCGTTTAGTGGAAAATTGCGCATGCGGCAGGTCGGGCTTTTCACTTCAAGGCGCAGCGTGCAGCAGCGTTTCAGCTAGGTTTTGTTGCGGCTTCTGTTAGTCGCCACACCAAAACAAGCTTCAATCGCTGTTTCCCGCTGCGGCTTTTCGTTGCAATCCCTCGTGCGAAGTTTCACCCTAGAAATAGTCTGTCAATGTCTGGTGTCATCACAATATTAAAAAGAAATAACGCCAAATCACTAACACTCCATAATCCAGAATTAGCCTAAAAGTCAGTAATAACTTACCTTTTGATAAATCGACTTCGTACTTTGCCTTCTTTAGTAGATGCTTGAACAATGTAGGTACCCGCTGCCAAACTTGATACATCAACGTTATTGAATCCCGAAGGACCAACTAGAGCTAAAACCAACTGCCCAACAGCATTATAGATTTCAATATTACTTATGACGCTTTGATTATTTGCCTCTATCTGTAAAAAATCAATAACTGGGTTGGGATAAAGCTTTAAATCTGAACCTACATCAAATTCTTCACTGTTTAATAGCGAAATTGTAGTTGTCGCAGGATCAGTAACAATAGGAAAATTGTAATCAAAATAAATCTTTGCAAAGTTACTAAACGTAATACCTACAGCTAGGTACGGTTTTGTTTTAATTTTAAATGCAATGAAACCATCGTTGTTTTCATCTTCAAAAGGTAAATTAATATTTTCAAAAATGAATTCTACAATATTGCCTTTTATATTTGTCCTAAACGAGTGACTACTATCTAAAGGAACTAATGTGTTTATATCAAAATTATCTGGATTTATTGGATCCATTATCACCACATTTTGTGCTGCATATGTTCCTGTATTTTCAAAACGAATAACGTAGTGAATATACTCTCCTACCATATCCGGTGAAATTGTATTTCCTTCTAAACAAGTTTTGTCGTTAGGATCGTAAGAATTTACCACGATTTGATTAAGAGTAAATGTATTGTCTTCTGGAGTTTCGTCTGAAAAACCAGTTACGACTGAGCTAAAATTTAAAAAATCACCTCCGTTAACTGCTGGGGTTTCCATGGGAGAGTTTATATTGAAAGAAAGATAGATTGCGCGTGATTCAAATGGTGCAAGGTTGTTAAAATTCCAAGTTAACGTGTCTGAAGATCCATTAAAATAATCCGGATTAGAAGAAACTAAATCCAAAATAGTGTCGTTAAATCCTAAACTAAGAGTACCTTCAGCCATTTGGTTGCCTTTATTCCGATAAACTATCTTATAAAAAGCATCAAAACCTGGACGTGCTGCATCGATTGGAATAATAACAACATCTAAATCATTTCTTGTTCCAATTGGCGAAACACAAAAATTCTGTGTAAAAGGGCTTGTTTCTGATCCAAAATTAACTTCTACAGTTGATGGAGTGACTGAAAAATAATCTGGGTTCTCCAGAATGGGTGTCAGTTGACATGCGGTTGAAGAACTAAAAAAAGCATAAGTTCCTTCATGATTTGCATAAACCGTATTATAATTAACCGGACTTGCTACATTCAATTTGAAAAAAGGAAAAACTGAATCCTCAATACTGCATCCATTACCATCCAAATCTAACCGAGTAGTTCCTTGAACCGTATAAAAATTTCCGCCCGGCGGAAAAGTACAATATGAATTTACATGGCAGTTCGTGTAACCATAGTTATTAATCTTTTGTTGAATTAAATCTAATTCTCCAGGATCAGCACAAATGTATTGAAGGTTTGGAGTATTCTCAAATTCTACAAAAAAATTTGCCAAACCATCTTTAATAGATAGTGAGGTCAGAGGAAAATTATTATTGCAACCTATAGCATGCAAAGAAGATATTGAGGGAACAACTAGGGAGGAAAGTTGATTGTTACTACAACTTACGATAAATAAAGCAGTGCAACCAGTGAAATCAATCTCTGTTAGTAAATTATTCGTACACCAAAATCTTAATAAATTGCTAAGTCCTGTAATGTTACATGTCGTTAACTGATTATAAGAACAATCAAAATATTTCAAATTTGGAAACATACTTACATCTACCTGTGTAAGCTGATTAAACGTACACCAAAACGACTCTAAATTTACAAATGCCTCTAAACCAGTGAGGTCAGAAATATTTGATGAAAAAAGACCTAAACACTTAACTAAGAGAGCTTCGCTTACTTGAATTTCCCCGTCACCATTGGTATCTATGGTATTATTTGTTACCATAGTACCAGTACCGCTTGGGCTTTGATGGGAAGCAACATTTGTACTTGGGCTCGCTTGTAATAATTTGGCTTTGAAAAACGGATCTGGAATATTAACAATTTGAGCTTTACACATAAAAAATGTCAAAAAACACAGTAGTACAGAGTAGAAATACTTCATAAATTCACGTCAATTAAGGTGGTTGGTTTTATTCTAGCAACGATTTCGAACTAATAAATAACGCTTGTACGGAGTGTTATAAACTTAAAAACGAAAATATAGCCAGGTAAAGATAAATAATTTACCTCTAAACTTTCTTCAACAAGCAGTTATCACAATTTTTAATGACTTGTAGCTGATTTCTGATTTACAATTAATCTGCACACAACGTCATTACCAAATACTTTAAAAGTAGTAAACAATTTAAATTCCTCGCACCAACATATTGAATATAGCACTTCTGAAGTTTCCAAAATCGAGGTAAAATGCAAGATTAGATCCATTAGCGAAAAGAAGAAATCAGGAAAAAATCCTAAAAACAGATTGATATAACTGACTTGCTTTTTTTGCACATTCCCCGCGGCCGCGATTGCAGTGGAAATACGGGCGTAGCGGCTGCGTGTGTAGGCTATTTGGTTGCAGCGACCAACGGAAGCTGCAACCAAATAGTGCCGAAACCGCAGCTGCTAGCGCGGATTGCAACGTAAAGCGCGAAATGCCGCCCAAATAAAAACTACGCTGTCTTTTGAAATCGATGAAGAGTTAACCCGCAAATGTCATTGATTAGCTTCTTTCATAATTCAACAGCCGCTCTACGGCAAAATACAAGTCGGGCAGCTGTGTTTTTAAGTTTACGGGCGATTCAAAAAAGTGCTCTACCAAAACGGCCAAAAACTCAAACTCGTTAGTTTTCGAATAAGCACGAAACAATGCCGCGTCCTCCACTTTTTGTCGGTATTCCTCCTGCGTGAGTAGCGCTAAAATTTGATTAAAATGCTTTTTGAACAATCGCGCGTTGGCGTTTTGAAAGCGTTTAGAATCGAAATGTAAAACGTGCGTAAATTCGTGAATTCCCAAGTTTAAATTATCGTTTTCAATTTTGTGCCCAAGGATGAAATCTTCCCAAGAAAACACCACCGATTTCGTTGCCGGATTAAACTCGCCCTTGTGAAAATCGTCTGAAACCGACGACGGGTAAGCGCTGGGATAGACGATGATGTTTTGAAACGACTTCGACAAAAACTCACGAAAACCAAACGTAAGCATAATGTAGGTTCCGGAAATGGTTAACGCCATTTCTTTGGTAACAGTTATATTGCGTCCGTGAATGCGGTAATGCTCCAGAAAAATTATAACGCGGTGGTTAAAAAACAATTGTTGTTTGTGCGTAAGACGATTGTAATACGGAAACGTTTGCTGTAGAATTGCGCTGTCGGCCAAAGATAATTTTCGTAAACGCAAGGCAAAACGCGTAACGGGAATGCGGTCGAAAAAATAGCTATTGAGCGAATCGTAAACTTCTTTGACGAAATTGTAAAACAAGAACAAAACCCAAATGCCGAGAATAACGACAATGATAACGATAAACTTTTCTCCGAATTCGTCTTTCATAGCATTAAAACGTGCGTTCGAAATAAAAATAGATAGTAAATACCTTGACTTGCAGCCGGTAGCTTGGAAAAGAAAAACTTCCGTACGCTGTTTTTAATGCAACGTAATAAACTTCGATTTTCACTTCGAATTCTCCCATTAAAAAAAGCTGCCAAAAGGCAGCTTATAAATATATCAAAATTTGCGTTCGATTATTTCAACTTCTTACGTACCGCAACCTGTTGGAACGATTCGATAATGTCGTTCTGTTCGATATCGTTAAATCCTTTAAACTGAATACCGCAATCATAGCCTTTACTTACTTCTTTCACGTCGTCTTTGAAACGTTTTAGAGCAATCAAATCACCTGTGTGAATTACAACACCGTCGCGGATAATACGAACTTTATTGGCTCGGATAATCTTACCATCGGTAACCATACATCCTGCGATGGTTCCAACTTTAGAAATCTTGAACAATTCGCGGATTTCGGCTGTACCGGTAATTTCTTCTTTCATTTCCGGCGACAACATGCCTTCCATCGCATCGCGTAAGTCGTCGATTGCGTCGTAAATGATAGAGTAATTTCGGATATCGATTTCCTCTTTATCAGCTAAAGCACGTGCAGCACCCGCCGGACGAACGTTAAATCCGATAATAATGGCGTCGGAAGCCGAAGCCAGCATCACATCCGATTCGGTTATGGCACCTACTCCTTTGTGAATAATGTTGATTTGGATTTCTTCGGTAGAAAGTTTCGAGAACGAATCGGAAAGTGCTTCCACAGAACCGTCAACGTCACCTTTAAGAATGATGTTTAATTCTTTAAACTGACCTAAAGCAATACGTCTTCCGATTTCGGCAAGCGTAATGTGTCGTTGTGTACGCACCGATTGTTCGCGCATCAATTGCGTGCGTTTTGCAGCAATAGCTTTTGCTTCACGTTCGTCTTCGAATACGGCAAACTTATCACCTGCTGTTGGTGCTCCGTCTAAACCAAGGATTGAAACAGGAGTCGATGGCCCTGCAATGGTAACCACGTGTCCGCGTTCGTCGTGCATGGCTTTTACTTTACCGTGGTGTTTCCCCGCAAGTATGTAATCGCCTACGCGAAGTGTTCCGGTTTGTACCAAGATGGTTGAAACGTATCCTTTTCCTTTATCCAAGAACGCTTCTACAACGGTTCCTTGTGCTGTTCTTGCTGGGTTGGCTTTCAATTCTAAGATTTCGGCCTCAAGCAATACTTTCTCTAAAAGTTCGTGAACACCGGTTCCTACTTTTGCGGATATATCTTGCGATTGGATTTTTCCACCCCAATCTTCAACCAATAAATTCATTCCGGCTAAACGCTCCTTAATTTTCTCTGGATTAGCGTTTGGCTTATCAATTTTGTTGATGGCAAAAATAATGGGTACTCCAGCGGCTTGTGCATGCGAAATCGCTTCTTTGGTTTGTGGCATGATGTCGTCGTCGGCAGCAACCACAATAATAGCGATATCGGTTACTTGCGCTCCACGTGCACGCATTGCGGTAAACGCTTCGTGACCAGGAGTATCAAGGAATGCAATTTTCTGACCGTTTTCAAGTGTTACGCCATAAGCACCAATGTGCTGTGTAATTCCACCTGATTCTCCGGCGATAACGTTCTCTTTACGAATGTAATCGAGTAACGATGTTTTACCGTGGTCAACGTGACCCATAACGGTTACAATCGGGGCACGAGTTGCTAAATCCTCCGGACGATCTTCGACAACTTCTAGTGTTTCTTCGATGTCGGTGGTGATGAATTGAACTTCAAAACCAAACTCGTCGGCAACAATCGTAAGTGTTTCAGCGTCTAGACGTTGGTTCATGGTAACCATGATTCCGAGCGACATACACGTACCAATTACCTTTGTGATTGGCACATCCATCATCGTAGCGATTTCACCAACGGTTACGAATTCGGTAACTTTTAGAATTTTGCTACCTTCTTCGATGGCTCTTTGCTCATCATCTGATTTTTGTCGGTGGCTATCGCGTTTGTCTCTTCTATATTTCGCTGCTTTGGATTTGTTTCCTTTTCCTTGCAGTTTTTCCAGCGTTTCGCGAATTTGATTTTTTACTTCTTCTTCGGTAGGCTCTACTTTTGGCGTAATTGCCGGACGTTGTCCTTTCACAAAACCGGGGCGTTGTCCTGGTTTATTTTGTGCGCTGTTTGGAACGATGCGCTGCCCGCTTCCTGCGCCTGGTTTACCAGATTGAGCAGGAGTAATGCGTTTGCGTTTTCCTTTATTTGGATCGTTGTTTCCAGCGTCGGGCTTTGAATCTTCTTTTTTCTTTTTCGGCTTATTGAACTGAGAAAGATCGATTGTTTTTCCGGTGAAAGTAGTACCGCTAAGTTGCACATACTGCGTTTGAAAGGTCTCTTCAGCTGCAGGCGTTTCTGGAGCAGGCGTTACCACTTCTGGCGCTGCCGCAACTGGTTCAGGTGCAACAGGCTTAGGCGCTTCAACTTTTGGCTCTTCCTTTACGGGTTGTGGTACCTCAACTTTAGGCTTTTCCACAGGTTTTGGCGCAGGTGCAACCGGTGCTGCTGGCGCAGGTGCGGCGGGTTTTGGTTCCGGCTTTTTCGGATTTAAGTCGATTGTACCAACTTGTTTAATGGTTGGTGCATTGGCCTTTGCCTTAATAACCTCTTGCTGCTGACGCAATTTTGCCTCATCAGCTTTGCGCTTTTCCTCAATTTCCCGTTCGCGCTCTATGCGAAGGAGTTCTTTCTCCTTGCGTTTTTCTTCGCTTACTTCTTTTGAGGCTTCCTTATTGGCTAAATCGCCGGCAAACTGCTTATGCAAAATCTCGAATTCAGTATTCGAAATCTTGGTATTCGGATTTGCATCGATGGCAATTCCCTTTTCTTTCAAGAATTCAACAGCTCTATCTAGCGAGATATTGAATTCGCGTAAAACTTTATTTATTCTTATTACTCTTTCCTCAGACATAAATTTATTTAAAGGTGTCCGTTGTGTTGTTGTCGTTGTTAGTTGCTAAATTCTTCTCTCAGAATTTTAAATACTTCGCGGATTGTTTCTTCTTCAAGATCCGTTCTGCGTACCAAGTCGTTAATGTCGTGTTTTAGTACGCTTCGTGCCGTATCAAGACCAATTTTCGCGAATTCGTCGATGATCCAGCCATCGATTTCATCTGAAAACTCTGTCAATTCTACATCGTCTTCTTCGTCGGCTGCAACGCCTTCGCGAATCACGTCGAGTTCGTAACCGGTAAGTAATCCTGCGAGCTTGATGTTGTGTCCGCCCCGTCCGATTGCTTTCGACACTTCGTCTAACTTCAAGAAAACCTCTGCGCGTTTGGTATTTTCATCGATTTTGATTGAAGATACTTTTGCCGGTGAAAGCGCACGTGTGATGTACAATTGCGTGTTTGTTGTGTAATTGATTACGTCGATATTTTCGTTTCCTAATTCGCGAACGATACCGTGAATTCGAGAACCTTTCATACCTACGCAAGCGCCTACTGGATCGATACGATCGTCGTAAGAATCTACAGCTACTTTTGCTTTTTCACCTGGAATTCGCACTACGTTTTTAACCATAATTAATCCGTCGAAAACCTCTGGAATTTCTTGTTCGAATAATTTCTCTAAGAATTTTTCCGAAGTACGCGACATGATAATTTGCGGTTTGTTGCCTTTCAACTCAACGCTTTCAATGATACCGCGAACATTATCTCCTTTGCGGAAGAAATCGTTTGGAATTTGTTTTTCTTTCGGAAGTACGATTTCGTTTCCGTCGTCGTCAACTAAGATAACTACGCGTGGACGAACGTGGTGTACTTCGGCTGTATAGATTTCACCGACAAGATCTTTGAATTGCTTGTAAAGATTGGTATTGTCGTGTTCGTGAATTTTTGAAATCAAATTTTGGCGTAACGCGAGAATAGCGCGCCGTCCGAGGTCGATTAACTTCACTTCTTCGGAAACTTCTTCACCGATTTCGAAATCGGGCTCAATTTTACGCGCTTCAGTAAGGGTAATTTCTTCGTTTTCAAGATCGAGATCGTCGTCGGCAACGATTACGCGTCGGCGCCAAATTTCCATATC
>JAIXTU010000129.1 GCA_027483785.1 Flavobacterium sp. | reverse complement strand
TGCCTATAACTCCCAAATATACGAAAGTTTTTATCTCAAATTTTACTGCACCATTCGCGAAAACACGCGTAAATACTGGAAAGAATCACTTTTTTCGTCTACCAGACTTTTGTAAACTTTCATTTTTTAAATAGGTAAAATTTGTAGCTGGCACTTCAAAATTTATAGTCTAAAACGTAACCACAATAACTTTTGTATTTCTTAGCAGCAACGTTGTTTTTAATCTTAAAATATCCAAAAAATATATTTCATAAAAGCAGCATGCACATTTGGGTTTTGTTTGCAAACATAAACAGTTACAGCCATCCAAAACTACCTACTTATAGGTATTTTTCCACCAAACGTTAGTAACGTCTGCCTTAGCCCCGGTTGCAGCGGCAGCCCGGAGAAAAATACGGCTACGTGAACCGCGACTGTTGTGGCGACGCGAGGAGCCCACAACAGGCCGTGTGAACGCACCGTATTTTTTGAGGACTTTAGCGGAAAACGGGATTGGCTTCTAAACCATTAAAAAACTAACGCACCAAACTAAAATGTCCGCGGATGGGCAGCGCAGGTGTGCCAAAAGTTGCTTCGTACCAATATGGCGGGAAGTGGAAAATTTGCGGACTGGCGTACTTTTTATACTCACCTCAAAGTCGGGAGACTTTGCGGAGCAGAGCACTTTTTATACTAACCTCAAAGTCAGGAGACTTTGCGGAGCGGAGATTTTGTGAGGCGGCGTACTTTTCATACTAGCCTCAAAGTCAGGAGACTTTGCGGAGCATAGAGTACAATTAGATTTGCGTTATGGGCGATGGTTTATCTTTTTAAAGCTAGTTTATAGCCGGTGTGTTTTTTAAACTAATTTCCAAGTAGATAGAATTGCGGAGCGCAGGTTTAAAAATGCCGCTGTAAAATAAGGTCTATTATCTTTTTATTAGTGCCAACATCAGTTTATCAAATAACCGATCCGACAAGAAAGATCTTAGAAATAAAATCAGATGGGCACCTCCACCGGTTGCGTATCTAGTCTTAGGCTTGCTTGCTCGTACGGCTTTTAGAATAGTTTTTGCAACCACCGAAGGCAGCGAACCTCTGTTGTCGGCATCGGCAAGCATTTTTACATGTTTCCGCGCAAGCGCACCATAAGCCGTACTCCCTGAGGTTTTAAGTAAATGCTCGCGAGCAATACCGTTCCATTCCGTTAAAATAGCACCAGGTTTAATGATTACAACATCAATTCCAAACTGCTTAAGTTCCATCCGTAAACTGTCGCTCAAACCTTCTACAGCAAACTTAGTGGCATGGTACCAAGCCCCGTGTGGCTCTCCAAAACTACCGCCAATCGACGAAATGTTGATAATCCGACCGCTCTTTTGATTGCGCATAGTTGGCAGCAGCAATTGCGTTAAGCGCGCTAAGCCAAAAATATTTACTTCGAACTGATATTTAGCTTCTTCCAGCGGAACATCCTCTAAAGCACCATACGAGCCATAGCCCGCATTATTTACAAGTACGTCAAGGCGTTGCTCATGCGCCAAAAGAGTTTCCACAGCCTTTTTGATGGACGCATCGTTTGCCAAGTCTAGTTCTAATAAATGCGCACCAAGCTGCGACAAATCGGCCATTTTTTCCAGTCGACGAGCCGCAACATAAACCGTATATCCGTCCGCGATCAGCATTTTAGACGTTTCTTTTCCAATTCCCGACGACGCGCCGGTTACTAAAGCTACTTTTTTCATTTTTTTGATTGTTTATAAATATGATTGACTAATCAGTCGTTTTAGAATTTAAAAAAATTTAGGTGATCATTCCCCACAGCATTTCAAAAGTGGTTTCCACTACTTCAGATTGTTCGGTTTTAGAGAGTTCCTTTGAAGTCATGAACTGATACAATCCAAACACCTGATTAAGCATAAGTGCGTAGAGCAAATCTACCGGAAGTGGCTTTATTGCTCCTTCGTTTATTCCCTGCTGAATCAATTGCAAATGCGGTTCTTCGTATTTGCGCAAAGTTTCCAGTTCCAGTTGACCGTGATACGGCGAGGTGTGAAATTGCTGCATGAAACGGAATTTCTCTCTATTGTCGAGCGCCCAATAAAGCGATGCCAGAATATTTGTTTTTATCGTGTCTTTTATGTTGGCATCCACAGCGGTATTATTCGCCACGTAAAGCGCCAGCTCTTCTTTAAAATTGGTGTATAGCGTAACGATAAGTTCTTCTTTGGTCTTAAAATACTGAAAGAGAGTTCCGTTGGCAACGCCCGCTTCTTGTGCAATTTTACTCGTTGCGGTGCCGTGAAAACCGTTTTCTACAAACAAGTTTAGCGCTGCTTTGATGATGGAATCTCTTTTGTTCATTATTTTGATTGACTAATCAGTCGCAAATCTATTTACTTTTCCGAAACCTAAAAAGAGATCCGAAAACTTTATGATTTTTTTAAGTGATAAGGTCTTTAGCTACTAAAAACACACAACACTTTTACAGTATTTGTATTCCTACCAGCGGATTTTTTTTGGGGGTGCCGGCGCTGCAATCATACCGCTTCGCAAACGTTTCACCGCAGCGCCGTCGCGCCATACGCTATATCTTTTAGGCGAAAAATACTGG